>NZ_JBHUSF010000332.1:0-9655 GCF_042673295.1 Rhodococcus sp. NPDC057014 | reverse complement strand
ACACGACTGCGGCACCCGCGGCTTGGTGACCGCCATCGCGGGAAACGGCCGGCGCATGGGAATTCGCGTCAGCGGTCTCGACTCCTGGCTCACGGCGCCGGCGCCGCTGGGCGAACCCAAACTGTTCGACGGGTACACCGTGGACGACGCCTGCCCGATGATGGGTGATTCGCTGGTGACCGAGGTGATCGGGCTCGGTGCATTCGCGTTGTCGGCGGCACCGGCCATCAGCTCCTACATCGGTGGCAGCCCCGATGTCCTGCAGGATTACGTGTCGCAGATGCGTCAGATCACCCGCGGAGGCAGCAGCCGGTTCCTCGTCCCCGGCGAGGGTTTCAGGGGAACACCGATGGGAATCGACGTCGAAGCCGTCACGCGCACCGGGATCGCCCCCGTCGTGAACAACGGATTCGCGCACCGGGATGCGGGAGTGGGACAGGTCGGTGCGGGCATCACCCGACTCCCCCTCGAACCGTTCGTCACTGCGCACAATGCCCTACTCGATCTGGGTGCGGGCGAATACAGCGCAGTAGCCGGAAGTCGCTGGGGCAGATGACCGGCCACGAGGACGGAACAGTCCGGAGAGCGCCGGGGCCCGCGGTGATCCACTCGGATCAGGGCTCCGCGCTGCGCCGTCTGGGCCAGCTCGACGCCCGGGTGACGCGGATAGTCGCCGGGTTCGCGGCCAACGACGTGTTCTGGTCGTCCGGCTACGAACCGAGCAGGTTCACCACCACGCCGTCCGGATCACTGATCGTCCCGCACCTGCTGTGGGAGCTGAGCACCGGGGATGTCCTGGCCATCGACGACGTGCAGGTGGGATTCGGCGGGGCTGCGCCGCGTCGGGTTTTCGACCTGCTCTGCGACCTCGGGGTCGGTGACCCCGTCGCCCGCGAGATCGCCTATTCCCGCCGGTCCGTGACCGACCTGGGAGTCGGTCGCGACGCGGCAGTGCACGTCGACGCTCACAACGACTGGCCCGGGCACCGCTTCAACACGCCCACCAGAGTCGGCGCGTCCTGGGTTCTGCGGGTGAGTTCCGACAATCTCACCGGGGGGCTCGGACCGGCGGGCGCACCGGACACTCACCGGTCGGTGGCAGGAAGAATCGGATCGATGATCGCCGACGAGCTGGACCGGGCCGACACACCGACCTGGGCCAGAGGGCCTCGGATCGCGGACATCGTCCCCGCGCGTGCCGCCGCCGCTGCCGCCGGCCTCCCCGGCAGCGGAGCGTCTCGGTCTCCCGGATGGAGTCGAGAGCACACGCATCGGTTGATCGTGACGCAGGGCGGTCTGCAGCTGTGGTTCGAACTTCCCGAACCCGGTCGGACGGGCGGCCTGCCACCCGAGGCGCACGAACTGATGACGAACCTGAGAATCTCCCCGACCGTTGCACTCGACGAAAGGTCATCCATGCCGGAACCGCTGTACTACCGCAGCGCGACCGAGCTCACCGCCCTCATGCGCGCCGGCGAGCTGTCCGCCCGAGAAACCGCGGCCGCGCACCTCGCGCGAATCGAAGAAGTCGATCCCGCCGTCAATGCGCTGGCGACCTACCTTCCCGACGCGGCGATGAAACAGGCGGCAGCGGCCGACGAACGCTTCGCTGCCGGCGGCTGGGACGGACCCTTGCACGGGATACCCGTGGCGCACAAGGACAACCACCTCACCAAGGGAGTGCGGACCACGTTCGGTTCGCGTATTCGTGCCGAGTACGTACCCGACCGGGACGATCTCATCGTCGAACGGATGAAGAACGCCGGAGTCGTCACCCTGGGCAAGACCAACGTTCCGGAGTTCGTCGCCGGTGGGCACACGTTCAACGATCTCTTCGGGGCGACGCGCAATCCGTACGACCTCGGCGTCACCGCCGGCGGGTCGTCCGGTGGTGCCGCCGCCGCTCTCGCCGCCGGAATGCATCCGGTCGCGGACGGGAACGACATGGGTGGGTCTCTGCGCCTGCCCGCCGGGTACTGCAATGTGGTCGGCCTGCGTCCGAGCGCCGGTCGTGTGCCTGTGTACCCGGCGGCGGACGGCTGGTGCGGCTTGTCGGTGCAGGGGCCGATGGCGCGCTGCGTCGACGATGTTGCGCTGTTGTTGTCCGTCATCGCCGGCCCGGACCGCCGTTCGCCCCTCAGCCTGGAAGAGGACGGAGCCGGCTTCGCGTCGATCGCGGAGGACGGTCTGGCCGGGCGCCGGATCGCCTTCTCCGCCGATCTGGGCGGCAGCGTGCCGGTGGAACCGGAGGTCCGGCGGCTCGTCGAGCAGGCCGCGAAGACCTGCCAGGACGCCGGGGCTCTCGTGGAGGAAGCGTGCCCCAGCTTCGACGGGGCCGGGGAATGTTTCCGCACGCTCCGCGCGTGGCAGTTCGAAGCAGCGCTCGGTGACCTCTTCGACGCGCACCCGGACCTCGTCCGGCCCAGCCTGTACGAGAACATGCTGGCCGGCCGCCGGTTGTCCGGCCGCGAGGTCGGCCGCGCGGCACTGCTGCGCACCGAACTGTTTCATCGGATGCGAGAATTTCTGGGCGCCTACGACGGATTGATCCTCCCGGTGGCACCGTTGCCCGCCTTCGATGCCACCCTGCAATATCCCCCATTCGTGTGCGGGCTTCCCCAGCCGGATTATCTCGGGTGGATGGAGACGGCGTGCCACGTCACCGTTACCGGTCACCCCGTGATCGCCGTGCCCGCCGGCTTCAGCACGGCGGGGACGCCACTGGGCGTCCAGATCGTCGGACGGCACCGCGCAGAAAGCCAATTACTCTCCATGGCCAAGGATTTCGAGCAACGAACCCAGCACGCCTCGATCCGGCCCACTCTGCCGGCCAGGTCGATCGCAGACGTCGTGCGATAACGATCTCGGGTGAATTTCCGCCCGGATATCAGGCAGGGTGCGCCACCGTGTCGAGGAAGTCGGGAGCCACGGCCGGCCACTGCGCCGGCCAGCGACCGGCCCTGTGGGCATCGCGCAGGGATGCGGCCACCCGCCGCACGGACGGATCCGCGTCCAGCAGGAGTCGGGGAACGTGCAGCCGGGAGCAGGTCGCCGCGAGCGGAGCGAGCACCTGTTCGGCCTCCGCCATCCGGCCCGTCGCGGCGAGGCACGCCGTCAACAGCACGTTCGCCTCCACCAGCGCCCTCGGCCGAGCCTGGACCGTGGTGGTCTGAACCAGTGCCCGAGCCCGGTCACAGGCGACCTCCGCCCGGGCGGTGGTGCGATCGGCGAGCAACAGCCGGATCGCGGAGATCTCTCGCGTCTGCGCCGTGATCGTCGCGATTCCGCTCGCGGGCGCGGTTCGTGGGGCCGTCACCGGCGGGGGCAGACCCCGACCTCGGACGTCGAGCCCGTCGGGGACGTCGGGGACGTCGGGGACGTCGGGGACGAGACCCTGCCGGACTCGTTCGTCGTCGACCCGGGCCGCCAGTCGTGGGAGTGACATGGTCTGCGCGATGTCGCCCCCTTCCGTCAACAGGGCGGTCGCCGACGCCGTGTCGCCGGTGAGGTGCTTGACCCGCGCGCCGATCACATAGATCGCGATCATGAAGTCGACGAGCGCGATCTCCGATCCCAACTCGCGACTCTCGTCGAGTAGTCGTCCCGCCTCGTCCAGCCGGTTCTGCTCATAGCGCAGGCCACCGAGCAGTGCGCCGGCCATCCGTGCCGCATGGGATCGGCTGCCCATCGATTCCCTCGCGACCCGCAACGCGTGCTGAAAGCTCTCCTCGGCGGCGGCGATGTCGAGTTGCTCGGTGGCTGCCAGGCCTGCGTAACACGATCCGTAGACCGCACTGAACGGTCCGTGGGAGCGCCGATGGTAGGGGGCCGCCCACCGCTGCAGCGCACGCGCCTCGTCGAACTCGAAACGGTGGATCTTCACAAAGGACGACAGATTCGCCGCCACCGACACCAGCCACGGGGTGTGGTCATCCGGGCTGGTCAGGCACGGTGCGACCAATTCCTCCACGCCGTCGGTGTGGTCGGTGGTGACGGCGAGGACGCCCCGGAGCACGTCCGCCTCCACGGCCGACATCGATTCCGGTTCGGCGGGTGCGGTGCGGGCGAGGAAGGTGTCGATCCGGTCCAGCGCCGCCTGCGCCGCGGTGGACCGGTGCAGCGACACGTTCGCCCACGCCACCGCGGTCTGCAGCAGTGGACGCGTCAGGGTTTTCTCTTCCGGAAGTTTCGCGACCAGACCGAGCAGGGTGGCCATCTGCCCGTGTGATTCCAGCACCATCGCGTGGGTCTGCACCAGATCGACCGCGTCGTCTTCCTCTCGGGCGGCCAGTGCGTGGTCGACCGCCTCGTTGAGGAGCTGATGCTCGGCGAACCAGCGGAACGCGGTGCTGTGAAGTTCGCGCAGCCGATCGGGCTGGTCGCGTTCGAGGCGGGAGCGGAGGAATTCTGCGAAGACGCTGCTGAATTGGTACCAGTCCCCGTCGTCGTCGGCACGGTACAGGAACAGTTCCCGCTTCTCGGCGTCCTCGAGCATCGCTCGACCCGTCCGACTCCGGGTGAGCGCGGATGCGAGGTCACCGCAGATGCGTTCGGGCACGCAGACCGCGAGCAGGAAGTCCAGTGTCCCCGCGTCGAGGGAGTCCAGGACGTTCTGCACGAGGTAGTCCCCGACCGCGTGGTATCGGCCGGACAGCTTCTCGATGAAGCCGGCGGCGTCAGCGCGCCCGCGCAATGACAGTGATACGAGCTGCAGCGCGGCCGCCCACCCGTCGGTCGACCGCAGGATGCGGGAGATGTCCGGGTCACCGAGAGGCAGGCCCCCGAGCTCGACGAAGAACTGGTGCGCTTCGACGTCGTCGAATCGCAAAGCTGCGGAGTCGATTTCGACCAGTTCGTCGCGCACCCGCATGCGACTCAGAGGGAGGCCGGATCCGGTTCGCCCGGTCACGACGAGCTGCAGATGGTGGCAACTGTTGTCGATCAGGTACCCGAGCGCGGCGAGGGTGGCGGCGTCGGTGACGCGGTGCCAGTCATCGATCACCAGAGCCATGCGCCGGCCGCTGTGGTGGATCTCGTCGATCAGCGAGGTGAGCACGAACCGTTCGGCGTCGTTCCCGTGGCCTTCCAGAATCTGGACCAATTCCTCGGCAAGAGAGGCCCGGACCTGCCGGATGGCCTCGATCAGGTGCGCGAGGAACCAGACCACGTTGTTGTCGTCGCGGTCGATGGTGAGCCAAGCGACGGCAGTGCCCTCGGCGAGCAGTTGGGCTCGCCACTGCGCGGCGACCGTGCTTTTCCCGAAACCTGCGGGACCGTGAATCACGATCAGCCGGCGGTCCCGACCTGCCCGCAACTGTGCGATCAGCCGAGACCGCTCGACCAGCGGCCGGATCGTCGTCGGCGGCCGGTACTTGGTCGCGGGGCTGGGTGGCAGCCGGCTTCCCGCGCCGTCCCGGATCGGTACCCGCCGCGTACCGGTCGGCCCGTTCGTGCTCCCGGCGTCGTCGTCCCCGCTCGGGCCCGGAACCCGCGTGTGGGCCCCCGGCAGCGCCATCGAATCGACGGGAAGTGATCGCCGATGCTGGATTCGCCGCAATTCGTCACCGAGATCGGCGGCGGTGGGAGGCCGGTCGCTCGGATCGCGTGCCATCGCGTGCTCGAGTGCACCGCACAGATCCTCCGGGAAGGTCTCGCGCAGGTCCGGGACCGGATCACGCACGATGCGGAGGAACTGAGTCACGACGTTCTCGCCGGCGCGGCGCTCGAATGCGGCGTGACCGGTGACCAGAGCGAAGAGTGTCGCGCCGAGCGAGTACACATCCGACGCGACGGTCGGGGGCCTGCCTTGCAGCACTTCCGGGGCACTGAACGCGGGTGAGCCGGTGACGACGCTGCGGGAGGTTTCGAAGCTCCCCGGGACCCGGGCGATTCCGAAATCGCCGAGTACCGGTTCGGCGTAGTCGGTCAGCAGAATGTTGGCCGGCTTGACGTCGCGGTGCAGGATCCCGCTGTGGTGCGCCACCTCGAGGGCGCCCGCAACTTTGATGCCGACGGTCACTGCCGTCCGCCAGTCCACCGGCCCGTCGCTGCGCAGCCGCGCATCGAGGGATCCACGAGCGTGGAAGGGCATCACCAGGTATGGACGCCCGGACCGGGTGATGCCGGACTGCAGGATGGTGACGATGTTCGGGTGCCCGGACAACACCCCCATCGCATGCTGCTCCCGCAGAAACCGTTCGCGGTCGTCCTGATCGATCTCCGACTGAATGACCTTGATCGCCACGGTACGGTGCAACGACACCTGCTCGACCCGATATACCGTGCCGAAACCACCGCGGCCCACCACCCGCGAGTCCGCAAATCCTTCGTCCTCGAGCTCGGACTCGATGCTCGCGGCGGGGTCACGCTGGGTCGAACCCTGGTCGGACTCGGACATGCTGCATTTCTACTCGCTCGACGCCGACTGAACCACAGCTGTCCGCGGGAACACCTTTGCGGTCAGGCCACGGGCGCCGGTGTCCGGCTCTCGTCCAGTCGGCGCAGGGTCGGCAGAATCGCCCAGAGCAGGACCGTCGCCACCAGCCCGGTGGCCCCGTACACGGTCAGCGCCAGGTGCACCGGGACCACGGCCGCGACGACGCCCGCAACGAACGCGCCGACCGACGCGCCGGCGGTGACCTGCGCGGTCCACACCCCGGCGATGCGCCCGTGATACTCGTCCGGCGTGTACTTCTGGACCGTCGCGAAGCGGAGGATGTCGGCCACCGCCTCACCGAAGCCGTGCGCGAGGAGGCCGGCCACGGCGACGATCACCGATCCGACGGCGCCCGCCCCGACCAGTCCGGCCGCGGAGATCAGCATCGCGAGGAACACGACGAGCCCGGAGCGTCGCACCGTCCCCGTCCAGCCGCTGGTGAGGGACCCGGCGACCGCACCGATCGCGGGCGCCGCATACAGCAGGCCCACGGCCGCGGGGCCGACACCGAGCACCTCGCCGGCGTACTCCGGAATGAGGACCGCCCAGCCGGCGAGCAGCATCGACACGAATCCCGCGAGGAGCAACCCGCCGATCACGCGGTCACCGATCGCGAACCGGAATCCCCCGGCCACCGAGCGCAACGGCGATTCGGACACCTCGTTGGGCGGTGGCAGCGACGGAAGCCGGGTGATGCAGAACGTCGTGATCGCGGTGGTGATCGCCGCCAGCGTGTAGTTGGCGCCCACGCCGCCGAGGGCGATCACGACGCCACCGAGCGCGGGACCGATCATCGACCCCAGATCGGCGGTGAGGGCCATCAACGCCCCTGCCGCGGCCAGTTTGTCCCGCGGAATGAGGCTGGGGGTCACGGCCATCAGGGCCGTCGCCGAAATGCCGCCGCACGCCCCGTCCACGACGGCGCAGAGGTAGATCACCCACACCTGCGGTTCGGGCAGGAAACTGTTGACGGCCAGCACGGCGAAGAACACGCCGGCGGTGCCGCGGGCGATCGCGATGACACGTCGCCGGTCACACCGATCCGCCAGGGCGCCGCCGACGAACGTGGCGCCGAACGTGGTGAGGCCCAGCACCGTTGCGACGGCCGCGACATGGGCGGTCGAGCGAGTGAGGTCGTACATCTGCAGGGGGATCGCCACGACGAGGAAGCCGAGCCCGAAGATCGACACCACCCGGGCGACGAAGATGTACCGGAACTCGCGGCTGGACCGCAGCGGGTCGATGTCGATGACCAGTTTGTCGAGGAGTTGCACAGTGATCGGGCCCCGGGTCACTTCGCCACGAGCTCGTCGACCCAGTTGTCGAGCACCGGTGTGCTGGCCAGCGTCACGAAGTCGACATCCGCCCCCGCATTGCGCCACTCCTCGACGAGCGCCATCAGCCGCACCGAGTCGAGCCCCTGATCGACCAGGCTCACATCGGCCACCAGTTCGTCCAGCTCCACGTCGAGGACGCGCGCCGTGTCGGCGAAGATCTGCGCCCTGTCGAGTGTTCCGTTGTTGTCGGTCATGCCATCTCCCTTGTCGACTGTCCGAATGATGTCGGTTACTTCTTTTCCGACGAGACCGCGACCAGCGCGGTCACCGCCTGTACCCACCGGTCCGCGAGAGCGCGGGTGGATTCCGCGGTGAGAACACCGTCCGCTGCCGCGAATTCGCAGTCCAGCACCGGTCCGCCCGCGGTGTCCTCGGTGATCGCATCCACCTGCAACACGTGGTCGAGGGGGGTTGCGGGGTCCACCGAGCCGCCGAGCGCCACCCCTTCGGGCGCCCCCGACCACGCCGAACCGGCGGACTCACCGAGCGTCATGCGGCCCAGATAGTTGAAGACGACCGCCGGCACCCGGTATCCGTCGAAGCGATCGGCGAATTCCGGGTTGAGACGACGGAGCAGACCGAATCCGATTCCGTTGTCCGGCACCGCCCGCAACGACCGGGACACCTGCTCGAGTGCATCGGCGGCCGCGGGTCCCCCGGCGAGCGCGTCGGCGACGTCGATCCCGCCCAGGTCGAGGGCGACCGGGAACATCGACGTGAACCAGCCGACGGTGCGGGAGATGTCGGCTCCCGGGACCACCTGCTCCTCACGTCCGTGCCCCTCCAGATCGACGCGGACGACGTCGCCGCCGCGCTCGGACGCCACCGCCAGCGCCAGCGCCGTCAGCAGGACGTCGTTGACGGCGCCCGCCGCGAGCACCCGTTCCGTCACGTCCGTCGGCACGCGCACGGAGATCGAGCACGTGGACGACACCGTATCCAGCGTGGGATCGAGCGGGCGCACGCCGAGCCCCGGCTCGTCCGCCTCGACCGCGCCCTGCCAGTGCGACCAGCCCGCCGTGATCTTCTCGGTGGTCGCGGCCTCCGCGAGCCCGGCGGCCCAGGCCCGGAACGACGTTCCCGCCGACTCCAGCGCCACCGGTTCCCCGGCGGTGGCCTGCGTGACGGCGAGAGCGAGATCCGGAACCAGGATCCGCCACGACACCCCGTCGACCACGAGGTGGTGCACGGCCACGAAGACCCGCCCCCGCTTGCCGGGTCCGAAGTCGAAGAACACCACCTGCAGCATCACCCCGGCCGCCGGGTCCAGCGACGCGTAGGCCCGCTCCCGTTCGGCGGTGAACAGTTCCTGCCATCCGTCCGCGGGCAACGCAGTCGCGTCGACCCGGCGCACGAGCGGTGCGACCGCACCGACCGTCTCCGGCACCACCCATTCCGGTGCGCCGCCCACGACGTCGAACCGCGACCGCAGCAGGTGATGCGTCCGGAGCACACCCTCGACGGCCCGTTCGAGCACCGGGACGTCCAGGCCGAGCGGTGCCACCAGCAGCCGGGCCTGGGAGAAGCGGCTGATGTCGCCGCCCCATTCGAGGGGCTCCCAGACGATCGGGGTGAGCGGGACGTCGCCGACGGCGTCCGCCTCCGCCGTTCCGACGGTCGCCGACGGCGCCTCCGCGATGCCGGCGAGCGCGGCGAGTCCCGCCGCGGTGCGGAGTTCGAAGACCTGCCGCGCGCTGACCTGCAGACCGGCGGCCCGCAACCGGGACACCAGTTGGATCGACACGATGGAATCGCCACCGAGCGCGAAGAAGTCGTCCTCGACGCCCACCCGATCGAGTCCGAGCACGTCCGCGAACACCGCGCACAGCGTCGCCTCCGTGTCGTTCCGCGGCTCACCCGAGCCGACGAGGCTGCCGAAGTC
>NZ_JBHUSF010000331.1:0-9720 GCF_042673295.1 Rhodococcus sp. NPDC057014 | reverse complement strand
GCTGCAGACCACGGGCGACGAAATGGCGGCCGGGTGCGGCGATCGGTGTGGTGACCTGGATGTGGTTGATGCCCCACACCAGTCCGGCGGCGTTGGCGGCGAGCGTGTTGGAAGGCAGGAACCCGGGATACCACTGCACGGTGACCGGCAGGTCACCGTCGATGTGCAGGGTCAGAAGCATGAAGTGTCCGTCGAGGGCGGGGGCACCGTCCTCGTTGTGCGCGATGAACGTCGACGTGCCGCGCCAGGCGAGGTCCGTGCAACCGGTGCCGTCGTCGACGCCGAGGTCGCCGCGCAGATTGGCCAGCAGCAGGTTCTCGTAGGGCAGCACGGCGCCGGCCGCGAGCGCACGCAGTTCGGCGGTGAGATGCGGGTACGCCCGTTCGGTGGCTGTCACCACGTCGGCGAGGATGCGTCGTCCGCGACCGGTGCGGGTGAAGGTCTGCAGGCCTTCGCGTTCGGGCAGCTGTTTCTGCACGGCGGTGATCGAGGCGCGGGCGTACTCACCGAGCAGAGCGAACGCGGCGGTGCGTTCACCCTTCACCGCCACCCATCGCAGTCCGGCGACCGTGGTCTCGTCGATACGGGCGTTCATCGTCCGCTGAACTGCGGGGCTCGACGTTCGAGCATGGCCCCGACAGCCTCGTGGTGGTCTTCGGTGTGATGCGCCACTGCCTGCATGGCCGCCGACAGCTCGAGGATGCTCTCGAGGCTCTGGTGCTGGCCTTCGCGCAGCAGTCGCTTGGTCATCCGCAGCACGTGCGGCGGGTTCGCCGCCACCCGGGCCGCGAGGTCGTGGGCGGCATCGAGGAGTTTCCCGGGTTCGACGACGGACGAGACCATGCCCCACTCGAGTGCGGTCTGCGCGTCGATCGACTCACCGGTGAAGGCCATCTCACTGGCCCGGGCCATGCCAATGGCGCGGGGCAGCAGCCAGGCGCCTCCGTCGCCGGGGATGATGCCGACCTTGACGAAGCTCTCGGCGAACTGTGCGGTGGTCGAGGCGATCCGCAGGTCGCACATCATTGCCAGGTCGCAGCCGGCGCCGATGGCCGCCCCGTTCACGGCGGCGATCGTCGGGATCTCGCAGTGAAACAGGGCTTTCGGGATGCGCTGGATGCCGTGCCGGTAGCCCTGGCGCAGCTCTGCGGGAGATCCGCCGAACATGCCTTTCTTGTCGCGCATGTGTTTGACGTTACCGCCGGACGAGAACGCGGAGCCGGCGCCGGTGAGGATCGCCACCCGCACGCTCGGGTCGCGGTTGACCGCGGTGACGGCCTCCTCGAGCGCGTCGATGGTGTCGTCCTCGGAGATGGGATTGCGGGCCTCGGGGTTGTTGAGCGTCCAGACGACGGTGTCGCCGGTGCGGTCGGTCAGCAGAGGGTCGGTCATGCGTGTGCTCCAGAAAGGTTTTCGGACAGGACGATCCGCACGTCCACCGGGACGATTCCGGTGTCCGAGGCGATGACGGGGTTGAGGTCGAGTTCGCTGATTTCCGGGTGCGCGGCGACGATGTCACCGACGCGGACGAGGAACCGGGCCAACGATTCCCGGTCGATCACCGGAAGATGGCGGTAACCGTCGAGCATGCGGGAGGCGATGGTCTCGTCGATCATCTCGTGGGCCTCGATCTCGGTGAACGGCGCCGCGCGGAAGGTGACGTCCTCGAGGGCTTCGACCATCACGCCGCCACTGCCGAAGGCCACCACCGGGCCGAAGATCGGGTCGTGGGTGGCGCCGACGAGCAGTTCGACACCCTGATCGGCCATCGGGGTGACGACGATGCCGTCGATCACCGCGCCGCGCACGTTCTCGGTGACCGCGTCGATGATCGCCTGTGCGTTCTCCGCGGCGCTGGCGCCGACCACATTCAGTTTCACCCCGCCGACGTCGGACTTGTGGATCACCTGTGGCGAGACGACCTTCAGTGCACACGGCCGCCCGTATCCGGTGACCGCGGCGACGACCTCGTCGACGGTGTGGACGAAGGTCCATCCGCCGATGTCGACCCCGGCATCCTCGACGAGGGCGCGGGCGGTGGGCTCGTCCAGGATCCCCGCTCCGTTCGCAGACCGCGGGGCGGGGGCGGGCGGGGTGAGGGACGAACGCTGCGACGCGGTGGCCAGTCGTCGTCCGCGCCGGTCCAGGGCGGCGACCACCCGGACGGCGTGGTCGATGGAGTTGATCACCGGGACCCCGCCGGCGCGGAGGCGGTCGTGGTTGGAGACCTCGTCGCTCGCGTAGCAGCTCTGCACGAGCAGGGGAACCCGGTGGGCGGTGGTCAGCTCGAGGAGCCGGTGAAGGCGGTGCTCGCCGCCTCCAGCGCCGGATTCCTCGCGGTCATCGCGAACTACTTCCTGCCCACCGGCGCCGTGTTCACCTTCCTGCTCAGCTCGTCCGGCGCCGTCGCCGTGGTGGTCTACCTGTGCATCTGCGGCACCCAGATCGTCGGTCGCCGCAAGAAGACTGCGGAAGAGAAGGCTGCGCTACCGGTCAGGATGTGGGGCTTCCCGTACCTGTCGTACGTAAAGGCCATACCGGCAACGATGGCGAGCAGGACGACGCCCCGCCGGCAACAGCAACACCAGACTGGCCGAATCTCGCCGGCAGTAGCCCTCGAACCGGGCGTGGATCGGCTAGTGGTGCTTGCCCGTCGCGGCATCGGTGACGTACACCCTGAAGCTGCTCGAGAGCTTCTCCTCCTCGAGGAGGGTTTCGCGCACCCGGTGCCCGAGAAGCTGTGCGACGCCGCCGGACATGGCCTGAGCGAGCGACGTGAATGCCGTCATCGACCGCAACACCGAGGCGCTCGACGCGTCGATGTAGAAGGTGTCGTGCGCCGACGCGGCAAGCGGAGAGCTCGCATTGTCGGTGAACGCGATGACGTGTGCACCACTGTGCCGCGCCCACTCGGCGGCCCGGACGGTGTCGACGCTGTAGCGGTGGATGGACATCGCCACGAAGCAGTCGCCCTCGCGGACCCGACGCAGATCGTCGGTCAGCGAACCGACGCCGGCGGTGACCGTCTCCACATCCTCGCGCAGCATGCGCAGCAAGTATCCGAGCAAGTACGCCGGGGCGTGGCACTTGCGCAACCCCATCACGTGCACACGCGGCGCGCGGGCGAGGTGCTCGACCGCCGAGTCCCAAGTGGAATCCTCGATCCGGGCGAATGTGCGGGCGATGTTGGCCTGGTCGAGGGCGACGGTCTGTTCCAGCAGGCCGGCGCCCTCCGCCGCCATGTGCTCGAGGTTGTCGAAACGACGCAGCAGCTGCGCCTGCTCCTGAAGGCGTTCGCGGCACAGGCGCGTCAGCCCGGGATATCCCTTGAGCCCCAGTCCCGTCGCGAACCGTACGACGGTGGCCTCGTTGACGCCGACCGCGGCCGCGAGCTCCGAGATGGTCATGAACGCCACCGCCTCGGGGTCGGACATCACCCGCTCGGCGAGCTTCTTGTGCGACGGCGACAACTTGCCCTCGCGCTGACGAATCTCGGTGAGCAATTCCTCGAAGGTCGCAGGACCCGCCGACTTGGACTTGGTGGCCATGCGCCCTCTTCTCCTCGAACATTTGTGGTTGATCACTGACGAGCTAACGCCATCGTAGTAGTTGCGAACTTGCTTCAAGACGTGCTACTGCAATTGCCGTTGCACTCTTCGGGTGTTCGTCGCGAAGCGGCTCGTGTGTGTCTGCCGTGATGCCGGCATCACACTCACAGGCGATTGAATGCGGGCGGTCCAGGGTAGTCGGCTCAGTAGGCCGCACGGTCAAATCCATCCGTGGGAGTCGACGATGATGACCAGACTGCAGGTCGCGATCGCGGTGATCGTGGGATACTGGCTGGGCCGAGCCCGCCACACCAAGCTTGCCGCGGCGGGTGCCGGAGGCCTGGCAGGCAGCCCGCAGGAGATGGTCGACCACGCTGCCACGCTGCTGGAGGCATCGCCCGAGTTCGCCGCCCTCGACGAATCGGTGCGCGGTCAACTCCTCGACGCAGTGAAGGTGGCGGCCGTGACCGCCGGTACCGCCCGGAGCGACGGCGACATCGGCCGTCTGCTCCCACACAACGGTGACGAGATCCTCCGGACCGGCGACGACCTGGTCGAAGACACCGCGGGCCTGGTCGAGCGCGCCGTGGACCGGGTCGAGGATGTCCCCGCCGATGACGCGGAGACCGACAGAGACGACGACACCGACGACGAGGAACCGGTCGACGACACACCTACCGCAGAGGAGGGGAGTGCTGCGGCACGTTCACCGTCCACTGCCGAGGTCCGGGCCTGGGCCCGCGAACACAGCTTCCCCGTCTCCGACCGCGGACGACTACGCGCCGAAGTGTGGGAGGCCTACACCGACGCCCACTCCGACCGTTAGGCCCGAGTCTCGGGAGCCAGTACGATATCGAAACTGGTTGTGGCCCAGCTGTGGTCATTCAGTTCGCGCCCGTCCGGGGTGATCAGCGAATCCTTGACTCCGAAGACGGAGTCTCCGATGTCGATCTGCGGATCGACGGCGACGAAGATGTGGGTGACCAGCGTCCGCCGGTGCGGTGCGGTGCGGTCCGGTGATCGTCGTGCAATCGACCTCCCGCCTCGATTGTCCACCTGGATGTCGTCACTGGCGTGGCTCGAGTCGCTTCGAATTCCCCGGGTCCGGGAGGATCTTCTCGCACCGAAGGGTCCCGACACGGGGTCGGTGACAGACATCGCCTACCGGTGGGGCTTCGTTCACCATTCCGGCTTCGCGGCCGCATACCGCCGGCGATACGGCGAAACCCCTTCCGATACAAGGTTTCGTGCGGTCAATCTTTGATACGCAGATCGGTGGACTGCAGGCATCACGCGATGACTGGGCGAATTGCGCTGCAATACAGGGCTGTACGGTCCGCGCTGAGGTGGCAGGGGCGCTGTCCAGGCTCGTGGTGCAGCCAGGCGCAGCCCCCGCCAACGATGGAAATCAGCTGGCAGGGGCGCTACACGGACAGCCTGCACGTCGTGACGAGCGGCGTATCAGTGATTTTCGTGAGACGCTGCGTGGAAGTCCATAGAGTGTGACCTACGCCATTGCATAATCTTCCGACTGCCTGAATTGCCGACCGGTAGGTGTAATTCCGAAGTCCGTTATCCGGCAACCAAGGCGACAATGCAAAGATGTGACAGGAAACACACGCAATTCTGTGGAGAAGTCCGGCGCTCGGGTGCGAATTGTGGTGGTGCCCCTACTCGCGGCCCGACAGGGGTATGGGTGTAGGTATATCGGCCGTTGTGCCGGTGGCGAACTCGGGTGAATGTATGTGGTGCACCGTCACCGACGTGGCAGTCAGAACTCCCGCACGTGAAAGAAAGAGTCGTCATGGCACGGATCAGCAAGAAATCGGGGGCCGATCTAGTGGATGCGGTGCGTGTCAGTGTCGTTGGCACCGTCGTGTGCGCCGGACTGGTCATGGGCGTGATCGTCGTGGCGATGTGGAACTTCCCGGTGCCGGGCGTATAGGCCGGCGGGGACTCCTGTCCGTCGCGAGTTCCGGCGGTCCGAGGGTGCAACATCGGGCGGCCGTGTGGCGATATAGGTGACGGGGGATCGGTGTGCCCGTGGGTGCGGGTGGGCGGTGACAGATGTGCGGCACCTGTGGCGGGCGTCGTCTGGTGTGGAAGGAATGAGGAATGTTCGGGACGGGTTTGGGCGTGATGGTGGGCCTGCTGGTGGTTGCGCTGCTGGTGGTCCCCGTGTCGTTCGGCGTGGCGGCACGCGCGGACGTGAAGGCCCGCCGTCTGTGGGAGCCGCCTGCGTCCGATATGAATGAGGGGCGGTCGGTCGCGGTCGCGGAAGTGACGGACCGGTGCGATCAGTGGCGGCAACTCGCCACCCAGGCGTGGCTGATCTGCGGCGGCGCTTCGCTGGTCGCAGTGGTGGTCGTGGGTGTGCTGATCTGCGTCGGGTGAGGACGGTGGGCGCCCGTCCATTTGTGGATGCGGTGATCCCCCGAGTGAACCGAAGCGGCCCGGTCGGAGTGGATTTCCGCTCTGACCGGGCCTCGCCGTGACGTGTAGAAGGGCACCGCCTCGGTTTCCGACCACGCTCCTGCGGTCGGTGGATCGGCGCAACGGACCGCGCCAATCTCCCTCGGGCCGGTAGGGATTCGGCCGGCCGGGAGTGCATCGGCGTCGTGCACTGGATGCATACCGTCGCGAGGAAATGGTAGATCCGCGGTCGAGCCGCATCGCAGAGGTGTGATCTATGCCACACAAGTATTTGGTGTCGGTCGGTGAGCCTTTGAGGGCTGATGGTGTCCCGGTCTTGCACATACAACCAAATGGTTGTATGTTTTGGGTGTGTCAGAGACAGAGGAGGACCGGGCCGATGCCCTGTTCCACGCGCTTTCCGACCGAACGCGGCGCGACATCATGCGTCGCGTGCTGGCCGGAGAGCATTCCGTCTCGGCACTGGCGGCGAAGTACGACATGAGTTTTGCTGCCGTCCAGAAGCACGTCGCCGTTCTCCAGAAATCCGGCCTACTCGTCAAGCGACGCAGCGGCCGTGAACAACTCGCCACGGGCGATGTGGACGCTGTGCGCGCGGTGTCGTCCATGCTCGCCGAGTTGGAACAGGTGTGGCGTGGACGGATCGCCCGCATCGACGAACTGATCGCAACGGAACCGCAATGGAAGGAATGAACGATGCCTGTCACCAATGTCAGCCAGGACACCGATGCATTGACCCTGACCATCACCGCCGAGTTCGCCGCACCGCGAGCGCGGATCTGGCAGATCTACGCCGATCCCCGCCAGCTCGAGAAGATCTGGGGCCCGCCGACGTACCCGGCGACGGTCGTCGACCACGAGTTCGCCCCCGGCGGTCGGGTCACGTACTACATGACCGGCCCCGAGGGTGACAAGCATGCGGGCTACTGGAACATCATTTCCGTCGACGAGCCGACCGGCTTCACCTTCACCGACGGATTCGCCGATGCGGATTTCACTCCGATCGAATCGATGCCGGTGTCCACCAACGAGTTCTCCTTCGAGGACAAAGGCGGCAGCACCGTTGCCACCTACGTCAGTACCTATGCCACCGCCGAAGGTCTCCAACAGGTGCTCGACATGGGCGTGGTCGAGGGGGCCTCGCAGGCGATCGGCCAGATCGACGATCTCATCAAGGGTTGAGCCTGCCGGTTCACTGTCGCCGCCTCGCCGTCCATGTGCGAGGCGGCGCCTCCAATCCGGTGCGGGATGCGGTCACACAGTGATGAGATCGTCATGGGGCAGCACCGACGGGAGGGCGTCCAATGGCCGAGATCAGTGTGAGCGCGAGCGAGGTACATCTCGCATTGTCCAGGTTCGAAAAATTCGCCGGATTGCGCGGCGACATCGCCGTCCCCATGCCGCTGATTCGAGGCGCCGAGGTGATCGCCGACCCGTTCGCGAACATCCGGGGTGTGCGGGCACCGGGTCTGGGAATTCCGCGGCGTCGGTGCATCGGGACCTGGCGCGGCAGGGGAGTGCGCACCTTCGTCGCGGTGCGGGCGGGTGTCCCGGCGATTCGCGTGCGCACCCTCGGACGGGGTTCGGGAGCGGAGTTCGACCAACTGATCGTGACCGTGCCCGATGCCGTTCGCGTCGCGGCGCAGATCCGCGACGTGCTCGATCCCGGGCGTGCCGGAGTATCCGAACGCGAGGTGAGGTTCCGGTCCGGCGACGGCACCGTACTGACCGGCACTGTGACGGTTCCGGCGGGTGCCGAGGGCGGGCCCGCGGCGGTGATCCTCACCGGGTCCGGCCGACTCGATCGCGACGGCGACCACGCAAAGCTCCCGATCGGTGTGAGCCGTGCCCTCGCGGACGCGTTGGCCCAGAAGGGTGTCGCCTCGCTGCGATACGACAAGCGGGGGGTCGCGCACTCGGGCGGCAACTACCTGTCGGCCGGCCTGTCGGACAACATCGCGGACGCCGCTGCCGCCGTCGACTGGTTGCGCACGACAGGGGGATTCGGACGTAATTCGATCGCGGTCGTCGGGCACAGCGAGGGCGCCTGCCTCGCAGTGGCGCTGGGAGCGGATCGGGGGGTCGACCCCGCGGCAGTGGTGCTTCTCGCGTGTCCGGCGGTGACGGGGCGGCAGGTGCTGCACTGGCAGTCGGGCAAGGCCGTCGACGGCCTGCCCGCTCCGGTGCGGGCGGTCCTGCGGGCACTGCGCATCGACTTGAAGGAAAGGCAACACGCGGCGCTCGAGACGCTGTCCCGGACCACCACCGACACCGCGCGGATGGGTGGTCGCCGGGTGAATGCGCGCTGGTTCCGAGAGTTTCTCGACTTCGACCCGACACCGCTGTTGCGGGAGAACCCCGCGCCGGTCCTCGCGATCACGGGAGCCAAGGACGTGCAGGTGGACCCGGCTGATCTCACGGTGATCGCCGAACTCGTGCCCGGCCATGTCGACACCGTCCGGTTTCCGGACCTGACGCATCTGATCCGACGTGACACGGACCCGCCGTCGCTGCGCGCCTACCGGCGACTCGTGCGCGACGCCGTGGATCCGGAGGTGCTGTCGCTGGTGGCCGACTGGACCGCCGGCCACCTGCGGCGTGCTTGAAGCGGCAGGATCCGCCGTGCGCTATCGGGCCGACAGGTTGTCGATGATCTGTGCGACGTGCTGGGCGCTCATCGGGCTCTCGTCGAGAGTGTCCGCGCCGGGCCGCAGTCCCGCGATCATGATCGCCATGGCCCGGCGCCACCCTGTGTCGGTGACGCCGCGGGTGGTCGCGACGACGCCGCGCACGGACCAGAAGATGAGATCCAGGTCGGCGTCGGCGGCATCCTCGCGGATGCGCCCGTGTTGCTTGGCTCGCGTCAGGAGTTCGAACAGGATCCGTCGGTACTCGTCCCGCAACATCGTGGTCTCGTCGTCGTTCCACATACGGGACAAACATCCTCGGTTCGACGCCAGGATGGCACCGGTACCGTACAGAACCTGCTCGAGGCCTTCGCCGTCCGGCGCGGACAGGGCTTCGTCGGCAAGGGCCAGGAAGTCGTCGTATACCTGGCGGACGAGCTCACTGACCAATGCATCCTTGGTGGGGAACCGGCGGTAGAGGGTGCCGATCCCGACGCCGGCGACCCGGGCGATCTCGTCGACCCCCACATCCAGGCCGCGCTCGCTGAACACGGTCGCTGCCGCGTCGAGTAGCCGTTGCCGATTCTCCGCGGCGTCGCGGCGCAGCGCCCTTCCGCTTCCCCGATCCCTCACGTCGGACTTCATTCGGATTCGTCGCCCACCAGAGTGCCGCCCGCGACCATCGCGAGTTCCGGGTGCCGCAGTGCGGCCGACTCCTCGAGACGCGTGGTCTTGTCCCGATTCAGCGCCGGGATGAACATGGCCGCAACGGCGCCGAGGCCCACTGCTGTGCCCAGCACGACGAATCCATGGGTGTATCCGGATTCCTGCGGGACTCCCGAGGAGGACGCCCCTGCGGTGACGATGCTGGCCATGAGTGCAGCGCCCACAGAGCCGCCGATCGTGCGGATGTTCGCGTTCATTCCGCTGGCGACACCGGTCTGTTCGGGCGGTACCGCCGCGACCACGACATTCGACATCGCCGAGAAGGCCAGCCCGAAACCGATCCCGATCAACGACGTGGCGAGGTAGATGTCGATCTCGGTGTCATGCGCGAACGCCACCACGAAGTAACCGATCGCACCCACGATCGACCCTGCGATGAGCAGCAC
>NZ_JBHUSF010000330.1:0-9782 GCF_042673295.1 Rhodococcus sp. NPDC057014 | reverse complement strand
CATCACGGGCCGCGACGGCGTGCTGGCCTCGGCCGCCCGCCTCGTGCTCGAGCAGCTCGGCTTCGCCGGCGACACGGCGGCTGCAGCGCAGCCGACGGACACCGAACTCGTCGACCTCGTGTCGGCGGAACTCGGTTCCGACTGGCCGCGACTGGTCGCTCCCGCGTTCGACGCCAAGCGGGCGGTGCTCCTCGACGACCGCTGGGCCAGCGCACGTGAGGACCTGGCTCGCCTGTGGATCGACGCGGCAGGCTCCGAGTCCCTCGAGATCGAAGGCTTCGCCGGTGCAGGCAAGTCCGTTGCGGCGCAGGCCGCATGGTGGCAGGCCCGCGCAACCGACGAGGGTCGCACTGCTCTGGCCGAGAAGTACGGACGCATCGCGGAGGCGGCAGTCGTCGTCACCGACGAGACCCCCGAATGGGCAGACCAGGTCGCCGTCGTCACCGGCGCCAGCAAGGGCTCAATCGCGGCCTCGGTCGCAGGGAAGCTCCTCGCCGGCGGCGCGACGGTCTTCGTGACCACCTCGCGTCTCGACGACAAGCGTCTCGGCTTCTACCGCGACCTGTACCGCCGCAATGCCCGCGCCGGTGCCGCCCTGTGGGTGGTTCCCGCGAACATGGCGTCCTACACGGACATCGACGCACTCATCGAGTGGATCGGTGAAGCCCAGTACGAGACGGCCGGTGGATCGAAGAAGCTGGTCAAGGAAGCGGTCACCCCGACGCTGCTGTTCCCGTTCGCCGCGCCCCGCGTGGCAGGCGACCTCGCCGACGCAGGCGCCCGCGCCGAAATGGAGATGCGTGTACTCCTGTGGTCGGTGGAGCGCCTGATCGGCGGACTGTCGAAGATCGGTTACGACCGTGACGTCGACACCCACCTGCACGTCGTGCTGCCCGGTTCCCCGAACCGCGGTCTGTTCGGTGGCGACGGCGCGTACGGCGAGGCCAAGGCCGCGCTGGACGCAGTGGTCGGCCGCTGGAAGGCCGAGCGCAACTGGGCCGAGCGCGTCACCCTGGTGCACGCACTCATCGGCTGGGTCCGCGGAACCGGCCTGATGGGCGGCAACGACCCGCTGGTCGAGGCCGTCGAAGGCGCCGGAGTCCGGACCTGGTCCACCCAGGAAATGGCTACCGAGCTGCTGCAGTGGTGCGAGCCCGAGGCACGTCGCCTCGCCTCCACCGAGCCGCTCGCGGCCGATCTGACCGGTGGTCTCGCCCAGGCGAACCTGGATCTGCCCGCCCTGGCGAAGCAGGCTCAGGACGCTGCGGCCGCCGCAGCCGAGGCCGACGAGGTCGCGGAGGCGCTCGACACCATCGCGGCCCTGCCCGCCCCGCCGCGGCTCGCCGCGTCGGTGACTCCGGCCTGGTCCGGCGTCACTGCGGCTCCGGAGGACCTCGTCGTCATCGTCGGCGCCGGTGAGCTCGGACCGTTCGGTTCCTCGCGGACCCGCTTCGAGATGGAGGTCGACGAAGAGCTTTCGGCGGCAGGCGTTCTCGAACTCGCCTGGAACACCGGACTCGTCGTGTGGGAGACCACGCCTTCCGCAGGTTGGTACGACGCCGAGACCGGGGAACTGGTTCCCGAGGCCGAGATCGCGGACCGGTACCACGACACGGTCGTCGAGAACTGCGGCATCCGTCGCTATGTCGACGACGGCGCCATGATCGAGAACACCGCACCGCTGCTCACGTCGGTCTTCCTCGACAAGGACCTGAGCTTCGTGGTCAGCACCGAGGCGGAGGCGCTCGCCTTCGTCGAGGCCGACCCGGAGAACACGGTCGCCGCCCCGGTTCCGGACAGCGGTGACTGGCAGGTCACCCGCCGTGCGGGCACCGAGATCCGCGTCCCCCGCAAGATGAAGCTCACGCGCAGCGTGGGTGGCCAGATCCCGACCGGCTTCGACGTCACCAAGTGGGGCATCCCCGCCGACATGGCCGACTCCGTCGACCGGGTGGGCCTGTGGAACATCGTCGCCACGGTGGACGCGTTCCTCACCGGTGGGTTCACGCCCAGCGAACTGCTGCGGTGGGTGCACCCCTCGCTGGTCGCCAACACCCAGGGCACCGGCATGGGCGGCATGACCTCCATGAGGTCGCTGTACATCGACACGCTGCTCGGCGAGAACCGGCCGAACGACATCCTGCAGGAAGCCCTGCCGAATGTGATTGCGGCGCACGTGGTCCAGTCCTACGTCGGCGGTTACGGCGCCATGGTCCACCCGGTTGCGGCGTGCGCCACGGCCGCGGTGTCCGTCGAGGAGGGTGTCGACAAGATCAAGCTCGGCAAGGCACAGCTCGTGGTCGCCGGCGGGTTCGACGACCTCAGCGCGGAGGGCATCATCGGATTCGGTGACATGTCCGCCACGGCCAAGACCGACGACATGCGGGCGAAGGGCATCGACGACCGTCGATTCTCGCGGGCCAACGACCGTCGTCGCGGCGGGTTCGTCGAGTCGCAGGGCGGTGGCACCATCCTGCTGGCCCGCGGTGACCTGGCACTCGAGATGGGCCTGCCCGTCCTCGGTGTGGTCGCCTACGCCGGGTCGTTCGCGGACGGTGTCCACACGTCGATCCCGGCTCCCGGAATCGGTGCGCTCGGCGCGGGTCGTGGGGGAGCGGATTCGCAGCTCGCCCAGTCCCTCGGCAAGCTCGGTGTCAGTGCCGACGACATCTCGGTGATCTCCAAGCACGACACGTCCACCGCGGCCAACGATCCCAACGAGGCGGAGCTGCACGAGCGCCTCGCCGGGGCACTCGGCCGCAGCGAAGGTGCACCGCTGTTCGTGGTCTCGCAGAAGAGCCTCACCGGACACGCCAAGGGTGGTGCCGCAGCATTCCAGCTGATCGGTCTCTGCCAGGTGCTGGACCAGGGCATCGTGCCGCCGAACCGCAGCCTCGACTGCGTCGACGAGAAGATGGCCGAGTTCGAACACCTCGTGTGGGCCCGGGAGGCGCTCCGCTTCGGCGAGCAGTTCCCGCTGAAGGCCGGTCTGCTGACCAGCCTCGGCTTCGGGCACGTGTCGGGCATGGTCGCGGTCGTCCACTCGCAGGCGTTCGTCGAGGCCGTCCCGGCGGACCGGCGTGAGGCGTACCTCGAGCAGGCACGCAAGCGCACCGTCGAGGGTCAGCGTCGTCTGGCGAAGGCCATGGTCGGCGGCGGCAGCCTGTACGAGCGTCCGGCGGATCGTCGCTTCGGCGGCGACAGCGTCCCGGCCGCCGCATCCCGTCAGCTCGAGGCGGACGTCCTGCTCACCGAGGCCGCGCGCCTCGGAGCGGACGACGTGTACAGCTCGGGTCTGCCCGGCTGCAAGTAGGAACGACGGATGGGAGTTCTGGGGATCGGCTTCGATCTCGTGACGGTGTCGGAGTTCGCCGAGCAGCTGGACCGGCCAGGGACGGCCATGCTCGACAACTTCACACCGGGCGAGCGTCGGGACGCCGTGACCCGGAGCTCCGATCCGGCTAGACATTTCGCTGCCCGGTGGGCTGCGAAGGAGGCAGTGATCAAGGCCTGGTCCACGTCTCTCTTCGCCAGCCCGCCGGTGCTGCCCGAGATGATCCACCACCTGATCGAGGTGGTGACGGATGCGTGGGGGCGACCGAGTATCCGCTTACGCGGGGACGTCGCCAAGCATCTGACGGATGTGAAGATCCACATCTCGCTCACCCACGACGGAGACATGGCCGGCGCGTTCGCCGTCATCGAATCCGTGTAGGCGCCTCCGGCGCTCGTGCGCCTTTCTGGTAGCCCCGGCAACCGGACAGGCGCACGAGTGCGTAGCGCCTAGGTGGAGCGCGACTCCTTCTCGGCGACGAGCAGGTACGCCACCATCAGCCGTTTGAGTTCGGCGACGGCGTCCGCGTGGCTCTGGTTGTCCTGCACCGAGAAGTTGAGCATCGAATACACGACGTGGACGAGTACCTCGGCCATCATCGTGCGCCGCTCCCGCGAGGTCTGCGGGGTGAGCGGTGCCAGCATCCGCGAGACCTGCTCCGCGAACGCCTTCTCGTGGATCGCCCCAGTGGCGCGCGTCGAGGGCGTGGACTGCATCGCCAGCCACACTTCGCGCCTCGACGGATCCGACGTCCACAGGCCCGCCATGTGGTCGACGAACGAATTGAGGAACCGCAGCCAGTCGAGGGACGGGACCTCACCGTTGAACTGGGCGATCTCGTGCTGCACGCCGACGAGGTCCTGCCGGTTGAGCTCGCAGACGATCACGTACTTGTTCGCGAAGAACTGGTAGAGCGTGCCGATCGGGACGTCCGCGCGGGCGGCGACCTCCTCGCAGGTGAACGATTCGAATCCCACGTCCACCAGCAACTCCCGCGAAGCCGCGAGCAGTGCGTCGAACTTGCGGCGGCTACGTTCCTGGGTCGGACGTCTGCGCGGCAGGAGTTCCTGCGGGTCCGACTGCAGCTCCAACGCCGGATCCACACGGCGCGGCGCTTGCTTGCTGACTGAAGACTCCACCGCCCCAGGCTATCCGTCTTTCGTCCGGATTCCGAAGATCCCTCCCGGTGACGCGTCGGGTTTCACCTGGCGGAGACGGTTCATCGCGCCGTCCTCCGGGTGAACAATGTGATCGCCCACAAGTAGCCGGCACAGGCGATTCCGACACACCACAACACCGTGATCAGAGCGGTGTCGTCGACGGGTGTGCCGAGCAGCAGGCCACGGACCGTTTCGATCACCGGCGTGACGGGCTGGTTCTCGGCGAAGGCGTGTAGCCAGCTCGGCATCGTGTCGGTAGGAACGAACGCGCTGCTGACGTAGGGGAGGAAGAGCAGGAAGAAGGTGAACCCGTTGGCGGCTTCCTCGGTGCCCGCGAGCAGCCCGAGCGCGGTCGCCAGCCAGGAGATGGCGAGGATGAACAGGGCGACGATCGCAAGTGCGGCCAGCCACTGCATCGGGCCGGCGGTGGGTCGGAATCCCATGATCATCGCGACGCCGATCACGACGAGGGACGTCAGGAGATTGCGGATGACACTGGATGCGACATGGCCGAACAGGAACGCCGACCGCGCGATGGGCATGGACCGGAATCGGTCGACGATGCCGTGCACCATGTCACCGGTGACGCTCACCGCCGTCTGTGAGGACCCGAAACCGGCGCAGAGCAGGATGATTCCGGGAACCACGTAGTCGAGGTACCCGGTGGCGGTCTGCATGGCTCCGCCGAAGACGTACACGAACAGCAGCAGCAGCAGCACCGGAAGGGCAACGCCCATGATCATCGTGTCCGGGCTGCGGAGCAGGCGCGTCAGGCTGCGGCCGGTCATCGCCGCGAAGTCGTCCAGTGGGCGTGACTGCGTGGTCGGGATCATCGGGCTGCGGCCTCGTTCCGGATCGGGGAAGCGTTCGAGTTGTCGGTGAGAGCGAAGAAGACGTCGTCGAGATCGGGGGAGTGGAGCGAGAGTTTGTCGACGGTGACGCTCTGGTCGTCGATTCGTCCGAGCAGCGTCTTCAGCTGGCCGATGCTGCCGTCGGTCGGGACCTGAATCGCCAGGCGGTCGGTGTCGAGGACGGCGTCGTCGAAGGCCTGGGCGATGTCGTGCAGTTCGGACGGCCGGGTGAACGTGAGCTCGAGGTGCCCGCCGGGCACGAGGCGTTTCAGCTCGTCGGGGGTGCCCTCGGCCACGACCCTGCCGTCGTCGAGGACGGCGGCCCGGTCTGCCAGCCGGTCGGCTTCCTCGAGGTATTGGGTGGTCAGGAAGACGGTGACGCCGCCGTCGACCAGCCGTCGGATCATCTCCCACATGGTCTGCCGGCTGCGCGGGTCGAGACCGGTGGTCGGTTCGTCGAGGAAGATGATGTCCGGCCGCGAAATGAGGCTCATCGCCAGATCGAGGCGCCGGGCCATCCCGCCCGAGTAGGTTCCTGCGCGGCGGGTTCCGGCGTCCACCAGGTCGAACTGCTCGAGTAGCTCGCGGGTGCGCCGCTTGCCCTCCGCGCGGCCGAGGTGGCTCAGCCGGGCCATGAGCCGGAGGTTCTCCTCGCCGGTGAGAAGGTCGTCGACCGCCGCGTACTGCCCGGTCAGGCTGATCTTCCGGCGCACTCCCTGGGGGTCGCGGCGAAGGTCGTGGCCGGCGACGTGCACGGTGCCCGCGTCGGGCGGTGTCAGGGTCGACAGGATGCGGACCAGCGTCGTCTTCCCCGCACCGTTGGCGCCGAGGAGTGCGAACACACTGCCCCGCGGCACGTCGAGGTCGACTCCTTCGAGGACGGTGACGTCTCCGTATGCCTTGCGTACACCCGTGACCGAGACGGCCGATGTGCAAAACTGAGTATCTCGTATACTCATGGTGTGCAGCGTATGCAGTTTTAGGATGAGCGCAAGACCCCGACGAAGTGGATACCTGCATGCCCCGACCGAACGAAACCCCCGACGATCCCACCGGGACCCTGCCCAAGGCCGTCCGGCTGGCGTGGGGAATCGAGCTTCCGGGGACCCGCGGCCCCCGGAAGGGGCTGAGCCTCGAGCGGGTGGTCGACGCCGCCATCGAAGTGGCCGACGCCGAAGGGCTCGCGGGCCTGTCCATGAGCCGGGTCGCGAAGCAACTCGGGTTCACCACGATGTCGCTGTACCGGTACGTCGACAGCAAAGATGATCTGGTGGAGCTGATGGCCGATCGGGCCATCGGTCAGCCCAGCGGGCTCGTCGTATCGGGTGGATGGCGGGACCGGCTCGAATCCTGGGCGCTGGGCGAGTACCGGGCGGTCCGGGCGCATGCCTGGTGGCCGGAGGTGACCATTTCCGCACCTCCTACGGGCCCCAACAACCTCGCGTGGCTGGAAGCCGGTCTGCAGTCGCTGGGCGACACCGGCCTGAGCGAGGACCGGAAGCTGCAAGTGGTGCTGAACGTTTCGCTGTTCGTGATCGGGCGGGCGCGGTTCGCGCTGGACCTGGAACGGCCGGCGAAGGCGGAGCAGGTCGACTACGCCCGGCTGCTCCCTCTACTGCTCGACGAGAAGCGGTTTCCCGCACTGCGGGCGGCGATCGCGGGGGGTGCGTTCGATGCCGGAGACGAAGACGACGCGCACTGGCTCGAACACGACTTCCGGTTCGGCCTCGACCGGATGCTCGACGGCATCGAACGGCTCACGGGCGGCTGACGAGACACAGCCGCCCGTCGCGCCGATCAGACCGACAAGTCCCGCCGCAGTTTCGCGACGTGGCCGGTGGCCCGGACGTTGTACTGGGCCACCTCGATCTTCCCGTCCTCGTCGACGAGGAACGTGGAGCGGATGACGCCCTGCACCGTCTTGCCGTACATCTTCTTCTCGCCGAACGCGCCCCACGCCTCGAGGGTGGTCTTCTCGGGGTCGGACAGGAGCGGGAACGTCAGTTCCTCGTTGTCGCGGAACTTGGCGAGCTTGGCCGGCTTGTCGGGAGAGATGCCGATCACGTCCAGGCCTGCGCCGTTGAGGTCGGCGAGATTGTCGCGGAAGTCGCAGGCCTGTTTGGTGCAGCCCGGCGTGCTCGCCGCCGGGTAGAAGTACACGACGACCTTGCGGCCGCGGAAGTCCGCGAGCGACACGTCGTTGCCGTCGGCATCGGGCAGCGTGAAGGCGGGGGCGGTGTCTCCGGGGGCGAGTCTGCTGTTGTCGGTCACGAGAAGTCAGGCTACCGGGCAGGGGCGACAGTGGGCCGAAGGGCGATCGGGGAGACGGCGACTGGGAGACGGGGTCGCGGGCCGGGAGTTCTCGTCTACGGTTGACGCAAGTGTGGGAACGTCGCGGTAGCGTCGCTCCCGCTGATCGAACCAGTCGAACAAGTTGGAGGACACGTGCCCAGGGACACCGAGAGTATCGAGCGTGAGATCGAGAACGCGCGTAATCAGCTCGCGAGCACTCTCGACGAATTGACGGTCCGCACCAACCCGAAGCGTCTCGTGGAGAACACGAAGCGGACGCTGATCGCGAAGCTGAACGAGCCGGCGGTCAAGTACGGACTGATCGCCGTGGGTGCGGTGGCAGGGCTCCTGGTGCTCCGCAAAGCGTTGCGCTGAACGACCACCCGTGACAGCGGGCCGTCGGAGGTGAAGTTCGCAGTGGCTTCACTTTCCGGCGGCCCGTTCGTCGTCTGACCGCCCTCGCCGTCCGGTGAGATGGTGACAACGAGAAAGGCCCCCATCCTCGTGAGAGGATGAGGGCCTTCGTGCAAGTGCGCCCACAGGGACTCGAACCCCGGACCCAGTGATTAAGAGTCACTTGCTCTACCAACTGAGCTATAGGCGCTCGCTCTTGCGAGACAGAACATTAGCGGGTCGCTTCTCGGGAATGCAAATCGCCTGGTCGCGACTCCCCGCGCCGACCCGATCCGCAGGGTGGTGCGTAACAAGAGCGCCGCTGGTCACGATTGATATTCGAACGTTATTGAGCGGCCCGGCGGGTGGTTGGAGCCGGTCTCCAGTGGCTGGCATCATTGGAGACCACACGGTCTCGACGTGCCGATTCGTCTTGCGAAGGCGACGGACGTGCCGGCTTGAACGTGAATTCGGAGCGAGGACGTGAAGTGGGGTTATCCATGGGTGTGGGGCGTGGCGGGCGCATGCGTGCGCAATCGGTGAGATCCGTCTCGAGGACGGCGACGATTGTGGCGGCATCACTCGCATTCGCAGTGTCGATCGCAGGGTGCACCGTCTCCGGTGCCGACAACGTCACGTCGGAAGGTGAGGCGCCGATCGATTCCAATCCGGTCACCGAACTCATCAAGCCGAAGCTGACGGCGTCGGCAGTCGATGGTGCGGTGGGATTCTCGCCGGGACAACCGGTGACGGTGACGGTGGCCGACGGCACGCTGGCGAAGGTCACCATGCTCAACCCGGAGGGTGAGCCGGTCGACGGGGCCATCGCTCCCGACGGGTTGTCCTGGGTCAACACGGAGCCGCTGGGCTACGACAAGGAGTACCGGCTCGAGGTGAAGGCGAACGGGCTCGGTGGCGGCACCGTCTCGACGTCCGAGTTCACCACCAGCGCGCCCGGCAACGTCACCAAGCCGTACGTGCTGCCGTCGGAAGGCGACGTGGTGGGCATCGGTCAGCCGATCGCCGTCCAGTTCGACGAGAACATCCCCGACCGCAAGGCCGCGGAATCGGCGATCACGGTGACGACGAATCCGCCCGTCGAGGGCGCGTTCTACTGGGTGAACAACCGCGAGGTGCGGTGGCGTCCGCAGAACTACTGGGCACCCGGCACCGCCGTGGACGTGAAGGTCGCCGTGTACGGCAGGGACCTCGGTGACGGCCTGTTCGGTCAGGAGGACGTCCACACCGCGTTCACCATCGGCGATGCCCTCGTCGCGACGGCGGACGACAACACCAAACAGGTGACGTTCGAGCGCAACGGCGAAGTCATCATGACGATGCCCACGTCGATGGGTAAGGACGACACACCCACCGACAACGGCGTCTACATCATCGGCGACCGGTTCGCGAACCTCGTCATGGATTCGTCCACGTACGGCGTGCCCGTCAACTCCCCGCAGGGATACAAGACCCCCGTCGACTGGGCCACACGAATGTCGTACAGCGGCATCTTCTTCCACTCGGCGCCGTGGTCGGTGGGACAGCAGGGCTACTCGAACGCGAGCCACGGTTGCCTGAACCTCAGCCCGTCCAACGCGAAGTGGGTGTACGACAACACGAAGCGCGGCGACATCGTCGTCGTCAAGAACACACTGGGTGGCACCCTGTCGGGCACGGACGGCCTCGGGGACTGGAACATCCCGTGGGATGTGTGGAAGGCGGGCAACGCCAACGCCTGAGCGCAGGCGAGAG
>NZ_JBHUSF010000329.1:0-9973 GCF_042673295.1 Rhodococcus sp. NPDC057014 | reverse complement strand
CCACTTTCTCATTGCACGACGAGCTGTCGTCGACGTGGACACCGCGGCGACGCGTCGCCGCGGCACATCAGGACTACTGGCCGCTGCCATCGCCCTCGGGAGCAGGTGCCTGTTCGGCCGGCGCCTGCTCGGCGGGAGCCGGTTCGGTGGGGGCCGGGGCGGGGGCCGCGCCGGCGGCGGGCACCGGACCGCTCTCGAGCGGGATACGACCGCCCACCGGTTCGACCGACGAGGCCTTCCAGACCCCGTCCACGTCCTGGACGTCCATCCGCATCGTCACCTTGGCCTTGTCGAAGCGGTCCGGCCAGGTGGTGGTGACGGCCACGACGACCAGAGCCTTCGCGGTGCCGTCGTCCGTGTTCAGTTCCGTGAGGGTGCCCTGGATCAGTTCGGCCTTGCTCGCCGCACCCGATTGACGCATCTGGTCGGTGAACCCGTCCATCGTCGCCTGGAGGTCCTGGTTCATCTTGTCGCCCGTGATCGACGACTTCATATTCTCGAACGATCCGTCGAGGTCCGCGGAATCGACCGAGTTGAGGTTGATCGCGGCCTGCTGGGCGCCCGTCAACGCGGAATCGCGTGCGTCGGCGATCGGCTTGTCCACGAAGAGCGCTCGCGCCCACCCGAAGCCGAACCATCCGGCTGCGACAACCGCGATCACCACCAGTGCGGTCACCGCAGCAAACGAGGCCTTCAGAGTTCTGTCCTTCCCCGGAGCCGGTTGTCCCGACTCCGGGGGCGTGGTAATTCGCGTCACACCAATACCCTACTGATTGTTTTCTTCAACTCGCCCTCGGCTGGAACCGAATGCTACTTGGGAGTAACCCCGAGGAGCGGCGCGAGCTGCGTTGCGATGGGATTCAAGTTGAGAGTGTCAGGCATGACCTTCGGCTTGAAATCCCACGGCTGGATCGTGTCCGGATCGGCGAACACGATGCGGTCTGCACTTCGCACACCCGTCACGCTTCCCTGGGGAGCGTCGCAGTTGGCCTTCGTGTTGAACGGGAAGTCCTGCTGGGTGTCGTCGAAGTTCGGGTCCTGCCGCTTCATCTCGGCCAGGATCTCCTGCGTCCCTTCGTAACCGAGTGTGCACGACGGCGGATTGTTGGTTTCCAGGACGATGCCCTGATGCACCGTGCCGTCGCCGGGGGCCACGGTCGACGCGGACGCCGCGATGGCGGGCAGGAACATCAGGATCGGCCGCAGCGCGATCGCCTGCGGAGCCAGCTTGTCACCGACCGCGGCGAGATTCGTCAGGTCGGTGGTGAGACTCGGACCGATCTGGTTCACCAGCAGACCGACCTCGTCGCTCGCCGGAATTCCCTTGTCGATGATCGCCCGGAGATCGGGGTCGCTGGTCCGCAGCTGCGCCGCGACCGCGTCGAGGTCCGAACTGAACTGCACGATCGCGGACGACTGATCGGACTGCGTCGCGAGCACCGTCTGGCTGTCCCGGACGAGTGCCAGTGTCTGAGGCAGAACGTCGAGTCCGTCCTTCGTCAGCGTCGAGAGCGAATCCGCGAGCGTCTGCAGATCCTCGCCCTTGCCGTTGAACGCCGTTCCCAGCTGGGTGACGACGGTGCGCAGCGAATCGACCGGAACCGACCGGACCAGACCGTCGGTGGCCATCAGCACCTGCTCGACCGGGACGGGTGTCGACGTGTCGGCCTCGACGATCACCGAGCCGTTTTCGAGGTACGGTCCCTGGTCGCTGTCGGGCTGAAGGTCCACGTACTGCTCACCGATCGCGGACCGGTTGGCGACGACGGCCTTGGCCGACGCCGGGATGTCCGGCCCGCCCGAGGAGATCTTCAACTGGACGTTGATGCCGTCCGCGGTCAGCGACAGGTCGCCGACGCGGCCGACGGGAACTCCGCGGTACGTGACCTCGGCGTTGGTGAAGATGCCGCCGGAGTCCTTGAACTGCGCGTTCACGTCGAACTCACCGAACCCGAGCAGGTTGTCGAGGCGGACGTACTTGGCGCCGACATAGACCAGCCCGAGCATCGCCACGATGGCGAACGCGACGAGCTGGATCCTGACCAGTCGTGACCTCACTGTCCACCCCCGATTCCGAACTGCTCCAGCAGTCCCCCGAGCGGGTTCTGCGGCGGCGGCGCCGCCCCGTCCGATGTGCCGTTACCGGCGGGCGCGGCGCCGGGGAGACCCGGAATCCGCAGGCCTGTCGGGGCGGGGACGATCGGCGGAATCGGCAGCAAGGACACCGTCGGCCACCCCGGCTTCGGGCCGTTGCCGTTGTAGTACGGGTTGGACGGGTCGACGATCGGCTTGGGCTCACCGAACTTCGGCGGCACGTACACCGGGTTGCCCTGTCCGACGCCGAGTGCGCTCAGCGCATCGCCGATCTGCAGGTCGACCGAGAGGAACAGGTTGACCGACCCGCCGAGTGCGATCTTCTCGACGCCGTCCGGGAACGGGACGGTCGGGATGAACGCGAGCGAATTGGGCAGGTTGTCGCCCGAATCGGCGAGTGCCTTCAGGGTCGGCCGCAGCGCGAGGAGATCCGCGATCAGGTTGTCCTTCGACCTGTTGATCACGTCGGTGCCGACGGTGCCGAGCCGGTCCAGTTGCGTGAGCATCTGGGTGAGCTGCGGGCGCTGCTCGTTGAGCACCTCCGCCGCGATCGGCAATTCGTCGAGGATCAGTCCGATCTTCTCGTTCTGTTCGTCCACCCGCGTGGTCAGCGCGTCGAGACCGTCCAGGGCGCGGGTGATGTCGTCGCGCTGCTGGTTGAGACCGTCGATGAGTGTGTTCGTCTGCTCCAGAAGACTCCGGACCCGATCCTCACGCCCGTCGAGGGCGGTGGTGAGTTCGTGCACGATCGGCTGCAACTGGCCGACGCCGCCGCCGTTGAGCAGCAGCGACAGCGCGCCGAGAACCTGCTCGATCTCCGTGGCGTGGCGGGTGCGATCCAGGGGGATCGTGTCGCCGTCCTCGAGCCGCGCGGGATCCTTGTCCTCCGGCGGCTCGGACAGCTGCACGAACTTCTCACCGAGCAGGTTCGTCTGCTCGATGGCGGCGACCGCGTTGGCGGCGAGATCGACGGACGAGTCGAGGACGACCTCCACGTCCGCCGTCCAGCCGTCCGGTGCCACCTTGATCGTTTCGACCCGCCCCACCGGGACGCCGTCGACCTTGACCGCGGATTGCGGGACGAGGTCGAGGACGTCGTCGAACTGGATCGTCAGATGCATGGGGTTGTCACCGACATCGGGACCGCCCGGCAGCGGGACCCCGTAGATTCCCTCCGACGAGCAGGACGTCACTGCGATGGCGACAGCGCACGCACCGGCGCCGAGGATTACCGACCGCTTCATTCGCCCTCACCACCCGTTGCGCCTTCGAATCGCGGCGACACGACACCCGGCACCGTGCCGGGAGTGACCGTCCGCTGAATGTTGTCCGCACTCATGATCCCGAACGGAAGCACGAGCGACGGAGTCTTCGCCGACTGCGTGATCTGCGACGTGATGTTGGTGCAGTTGTCGATCAGCGGCTGCATCTGACGTCCGAGTTGCTCGAATCGGGGATCGCCGGGAACCAGCTTGCCGAGGTCGATCAACTTGCAGGCGACTCCGGCCGGATCCTGCAGATCCGTGAATGTCAGGCGCGAGGCCAGGTTTCCGGATTCCGCGTCGTAGGAGTTGGCCAGGTTGCTGATAGCCAGCGGCAGCAGCGTCAGCGAGTTGACGAGCGACTCCCGGTTGTCCGCGAGGGTCTGCGTCACCGGCACCAGATCGTCCACGTTCTCGGCGAGGATCTCCCGGTTGTCGGCCACGAACTTCGAGACGTCGCCGAGGGCGATCGCCAGCTGGTTCAGGGCGGCGCCGAGGTTCTCCCGCTCCCCCGCCAGGAATCCGGACAGGTCGGAGAGCTGCGAGTTGAAGTCGCGGACCTGCTGATCGTTGGCCGCGAGCGCACCCACGAAGACCTGCAGGTTCTTGACGGTGTCGAAGAGGTCGCCGCGACTCTCGTTGAGCGTGCGGGCAGCGTCGGAAAGCTGGGTGATGCTCTGCCCCAGCGCCTCACCGTTGCCGTCGAGGTTGGCGGCGCCGGTCTCGACGAACTGCGACAGCGCGCCGTCCTTGTTCGCCCCGTTCGGGCCGAGTGCGGTGGAGAGCTCCTCGATGCTCGCGTACAACTGGTCGACCTCCACGGGGGTCGCGGTGCGGTCCCGTGAGATCACCGCGCCGCTCTCCATCTTCTCGCCGCCCGTGAAGGCCGGCGCGAGCTGGATGTAGCGGTCGGACACCACCGACGGCGTGACCTGCGCGGCCTTCGCGTCGGCGGGAATGTCGACGCCGCGATCGACGCGCATGTCGACCTTCACCTGATCGCCCAGCGGCTCCACGCCGTCGACCGATCCGACCTTCACACCGAGAACCCGCACATCCGAGCCTTCGTAGATGCCCACCGATTTGTCGAAGTACGCGGTGATCTTCGTGGTGCCCGCCCGGGTGAACACCCACCACAGGGCGCCGGCGATCACCAGCGCGACGATGACGATTCCCGCGATGAGGGCGATTCCGCCGCGTCCTCCGCGGTCGGCTCCGTTGTCGACGTCTGCCATCAGTTACCCCCCAACGTTCGGACGGGATCGCGCGGACCGGGAATGTCGGGCAGCCCCGGCGGCAGGAGGTTCACCACGACCTGGTCGAACCAGCGACCGTTGCCGACCACGTTCGTGTACAGGCGGACGAACGGCTCGTACAGTTTCATCGCCTTGTCCAGGTTCTCGTTGTTGGCCTTCAGGATTTCGACGACGCCGTCGAGCTGTTCGAGCGCGGGACCGATCGCGGCCTCGTTGTCACGCACGAGTCCGGTCAACTGCTGCGACAGCCGCTGAGTTCCGGTGAGCAGCTGCGAAATCGACTGCTGACGGCTGTTCAGCTCACCGAGCAGCAGACCGGCGTCACTGATCAACCGGTTGAACTCGGCGTTGCGGTCGGCGAGGACCTTGGTGGTCTTGCCGGTCGCATCGAACAGCTTCTGCAGTTCCTGGTCGCGGCTGGCGATGGTCTGCGACAGCCTGCTGACACCGTCCAGGGACGCGCGGATCTCCGTGGGAGTCCCCTCGAACGCCTGAGACAACGTCACCATGCTCTGCGCGAGCTGATCGGAGTCGATGTCACCCACCGTCTGCGCGGCGGCCGAGAACGCCTCGATCACGTCGTACGGAGACGTGGTGCGGTCCAACGGGATCACGTCGCTCGGGTTCAACGTGTCCGAGCCGCGGGGGTCGAGGGCCAGATACTTCTGGCCCAGGATCGTCTTGATCTGGATGGACGCGGACGTCTCGTTGCCGACCCACGCATCCGACACCTTGAAGGCGACGTCCACACGGTCGCCGTCGAGTTCGACGGACGTGACCTTGCCGACCTTGACACCCGCGATCCGCACCTCGTTGGAGGGCTTGAGCCCCGCCGCCTCGGTGAACTGCGCGTGATAGGTCGACCCGGCGCCGATGAACGGCAACGAATCGAGGAAGAAAGCCGACAGGGTGGCCAGCAGCACCACGAGAATGCCGAGGGCACCAGCCACTGCCGGGCTGCGACGTCTGCTCATCGTGTCTGCAACTCCTGTAGGCCGTCCTGCGTGCACCGTTTCGCCGAGTTCGTATAGATCGGCTGGTTGACGGTGGGCAAGCCCGTGGGCAGGTTCAGTTGGGGCGCGGTACCTGGTCCTGCGACGATGTCGACTCCACAGAGGTAGAACTGGAACCAGGATCCGTAACTGGCTGCCCGGCCGAGCTTCTCGAGCTTCACCGGAAGCGTCTGGAGAACGCTGTTGACCGTGTCGGAGTTACGGTTCAACGTCGTCGCCAGCGTGTTCAGCGACGTGATGGATTCCTGGATGGACGGTCGGGTGGGTTCGAGCAGATCGGCCGTCGCGTCGGTGAGTCCCGCGAGGGACGTCACCGCCGAACCGACGGTTCCCCGCTCGTTCGCGAGACCCGTGACGAGTTGCTGGGTGTTGACGATCAGCGAATCGAGTTGATCGTCACGCTGATTCACCGTGGCGAGCACGTCGTTGAGGTTGTTGATCACCGCACCGATCACGCGATCCTTGTCGGCGACGGTGTTGGTGAGGCTTGCCGTGTTCTTGACGAGTTCCGTGATGGTTCCCGACTCGCCCTGGAACACCTGGATGATCTGGTACGACAGCTTGTTCACGTCTTCGGCGCTGAGGGTCTGGAACAGCGGCCGGAAGCCGTCGAACAGGGTGGTGAGGTTGACGGCAGGCTTGGTCCGCTCGATCGGAATGGTGTCGCCTCCGTTCATCTTCATCCCCTGCTGGCCCTCGCCCTGTTCGAGCGCGATGTAGCGCTGCCCCACGAGGTTCCGGAAGCGGATGGTCGCGGTGGTGCTGGCGGGCAGCCAGTCCCGTTCCGACACCGTGAACTGGACCTCTGCCTCGCGGTCGTCGTGGATCGCGATCTTTTCGACCTGACCCACGCGCACACCGGCGATGCGGACCTCGTCGCCCTCGTTGAGCGAGGTGACGTCCGAGAAGATCGCGTTGAACTTGGTGCCACCGCCACCGCCGAGGTTGGCGATGGTGGCGGCCAGCAGACCGGTCGCGAGGATGGTGACCACGGCGAACACGATCAGCTTGACCAATGGTGCGGTCAGGCCCCTCACTTGAAGCTCACCTCAGTCCCCCTCATGGTCGGCGCACCGACGAGTGTCGTCCAACTCGGCACGTCCTCGGGTGCCATGCCCCCGGCCTCGCCGTAGACGACGTCCAGGGTGTCCTGCTCCATCTTCGAACCCGCGTAGCTCGCGGGCGTGACCTGGGCTCCGTACCCGGGAACCTGGTCGGGAACGCCGGCGGGCGCCGGGAGGAAGTCGATGGTCGACGGTCCGGGATTCCGCGAAGGCACCTGGTAGGCGCCGTCGTTGTAGGACGAGCCGCCCGGGTACTGCGGGAACTTCCCGCCGGGAGCGGTGACGTTGTCGTAGCAAGCCGGTCCGCGGTTGTCGAGCAGGCGCGGCTCGTCCTGGTTGGGCACGTAGCGACCCTTCGGGTTGACGAACTGCACGCTGGCGCGCACACCCGGGTGCGGATCGTCCGGTGCCAGCAGTTCACGAGCAACGGGGGCGGACTTCGCGAAGCCCGCGAACGTGCACTCGAAGCTCGGTGAGTAGCGGCCGAGAATCTGCAGTGCCTCACGCGAATCGGCGGCGATACTGACGATCGATTCGGCGTTGGTCTGCAGGAGATCCGCGGTGCTCGACGCGGTTGCGGTCAGCGACACGAGCAGCGTGGAGATCTCATTCTGCTTCTCCACCACGGTGTTTCCGGTGGTCCGCAGGCTGTCGAGGGCGTTGACCAGATCGGGCGCCGCCTCGGAATACGTCTGCGAGAAGTCCGCAAGGCCCCGCAGATCCTCCTGGATAGCGGGAAGTTCGGTGTTCAGCCCGCCGAAGATCTCCTCGAGCCGGTCGAGCGTCAGCCCGAGTTCGGCACCGCGGCCGCTCAGCCCCTGCGACAGCGCGCCGAGCGTGTTCGCCAGGTCCTGCGGCGGAATCGCCTGCAGGAGCGGTAGCAGACCGTCCAGCACCTCGCCGACCTCGACGGCGTTGCCGCTCTTGTCCTGACGCAGCGTGTCACCGGCCTGGATCGGCGGAGCCGTGTCGCCCTCCGGAACGATCAGCGACACGTAGCGTTCACCGAACAGCGTCTTGGGCAGCAGTCGCGCCGTCGCGTTGGACGGGATCAGCGGTGCCTTGTCCGGCTGGATCGCGAGAGCGAGAGTGACCTCGCCCTCCTGGGGGGTCGCCGAACGCACTTCTCCGACGATGAGACCACGGACCTTCACGTCCGCGTTGGGCGGCAGGGCATTTCCGGCACTGTCGGTGAGGAGGTCGATCTTGACGACCTTGGTGAAGGTCTTGTTGAACATGCCGATGGTGAAGGCCAGGAACAACGCGAGGACGAGGAAGAACACCAGCCCCAGCACCCGTCGTCCCACAACAGATGTCGTGTTGCTCATCCGGCCACCCTCACTGTGGTCGTCGTGCCCCAGATGGCGAGGCTCAAGAAGAAGTCGAGAACGGCGATGGTGACGATCGCGGTGCGGACCGCCCGGCCCACGGCCACGCCCACACCGGCGGGACCACCCGACGCGTGATAGCCGTAGTAGCAATGGATCAGGATCAGCACGAACGCGAAGATCAGCACTTTCGCGAACGAATACAGGACGTCCTGCGGTGGCAGGAACAGGTTGAAGTAGTGGTCGTACGACCCGGTCGACTGGCCGTTGAACACCGTACTGATGATGCGGGAGGCGAGATAGGCCGCGAGCAGACCGACGATGTACAGCGGGATGACGGCGACGAATCCCGCGATCATGCGGGTGGTGACGAGGAACGGCACACTCGGCACCGCCATGACCTCCAGTGCGTCGATCTCCTCCGAGATCCGCATGGCGCCGAGCTGCGCGGTGAAACCACAGCCGACGGTGGCCGAGAGCGCGAGTGCCGCAACGATCGGCGCGATCTCACGGGTGTTGACGTAGGCGGACAGGAAGCCGGTGAGGACCGAGCTGCCCAGCTGTTCGAGCGCGGCGAAACCCTGCAGTCCGACGACGACGCCGGTGAAGCCGGACATCATCGCGATGACGCCGATGGTGCCGCCGATGACGGCGAGCGCGCCGCTGCCGAAGGTGACCTCGGCCAGCAGCCGGAGCACCTCCTTGCGGTAGTGCACGAGAGTGTGGGGTGACCAGGCGATTGCCCTGGCGTAGAACGACATCTGCTCGCCGGCCCGGTCGAGCACGTTGAGCGGCGCACGACCGACCCGGCGTGCTGCCATCAGGGTCCGGTCACCGCGTCCCTTGGCGATTGTCATCGGGTCACGATCCCTTCGCCGGAACGATCTGGAGGTACACCATGGTCAGGATCAGGTTCGCGAAGAACAACAGCAGGAACGTGATCACCACCGACTGGTTCACCGCGTCACCGACGCCCTTGGGTCCGCCCTTCGGATGGAGCCCCTTGTATGCGGCGATGACACCGGCGATGACACCGAAGACGGCCGCCTTGAGCTCGCCGACCCAGATGTCGGGAAGCTGCGCGAAGGCCGAGAACGATGCCAGGTACGCACCGGGATTACCCCCTTGGAGAATGACGTTGAAGAAGTAGCCACCCGCGATGCCGACGACGGACACCAGGCCGTTGAGCAGGATCGCGACGAGCACCATGGCGAGCACCCGGGGCACGACGAGTCGCTGAATCGGGTTGATGCCGAGCACTTCCATGGCGTCGATCTCTTCGCGGATCGTCCGCGCACCGAGATCCGCCGTGACAGCCGAGCCCGCAGCCCCGGCCACCAGTAGTGCCGTCACCAGCGGGGAACCCTGCTGGATGACGGCGAGCACGCTGGCCGCTCCCGTGAACGACTCTGCACCGAGCTGTTTGATGAGCGATCCGGTCTGCAGCGACACCACTGCGCCGAACGGAATCGCGACCATGGCCGTGGGCAGGATCGTGACGCTGGCGATGAACCACGCCTGTTCGATGAACTCGCGGAATTGGAACGGCCGTTTGAACGTGTTTCGTGCGACGTCGACGAAGAGCTCGACGATGTTTCCGGCCTGCGTCAGCGCACCATTGACCGGCCGCAAGACCGAGCTGCGGGTAACCCCCATCCGATATGCCTACCCTTGCCCGTGAGTGGTGTTTTCGTATCCTTCGCCCCGGTATGCGGGGATGACCTGTGTGTCGTCCTGGCTGTATGCGTAGTCGTAGCCTCCGCCGCCGTTTCCGCCGGAATTCTCGTCGAGGCTTTCCTGGATGGCGATCTGCGCGTTCTCCGGCAACGTGTGCATGATGTGCCGCACCCGCTCCTGCCGGCGGGCCACGGCCTGCCGGAACGGCATCCCCGGCGTCGCCTTCATCTGCGGAACGATCCCCTCCACATCGTCGACACCACCGGCATGATGCCCGGC
>NZ_JBHUSF010000328.1:0-9979 GCF_042673295.1 Rhodococcus sp. NPDC057014 | reverse complement strand
GGCCGGCGAGTAGCAGCCTCGAGGGTTTCCGTATCGCGTTCACTGGGTAAGCAGTTGCGCCCGTCGGGTCCGGTCGTTGGTGGGCTGTCCCGCCTCACGTAGTCCGGTAAAGGGGTGCAGGTTGCGCCATCACCGGCGTGGGTACACGGACTTCCAGCAGTCCCGGTGGCGATGAGGAGCACGTGTAGTGGAAGATCAGTCGGTTCCCACCATGACCTGTACCCGGCCGAACGGCCGTCCCGTCCTCGCCCCGGCAGTCCGGCACGGCACGGCCGCCGCGCCGTGCCGCGCAGAGATGCTGGAGGCGCTGTTCGCGGCGTTGCCGCAGCCGCTGTCTGTGTTCGATGATCAGCGCCAGGTGCTCTTCGCCAACCCCGCGTCCGCCAACCTGGTCGGATATCGGGTGGAGCAACTGGTCGGTCACTACGAATGGTTGTTGTTGCCATCCGACACACCTCGATGGCGCCGATTCCTACGAGATACACACGGCAGCAAAGCCTCTCGAGCTGCATTCTTCCGGCTCCACCACCGCAGGGGCGACTGGCTGTGGGTCCGAGCCGCGGCATCCGCGTTCACGGTCGGCAAAGCGCATCTGACCGCGGTGACGTGGCAGGACTGCATCGAAGACCTCGGCGAGGATCCGCGGACGATCTTCGCTGGATCCTGAGGCGATCCGATATCGATCGTGACGGGCATCCGACGACGCGTGATCGCAGGACCGCCGGCGTACAGGCAGGGCGAGGAGAAGATACCTGCAACCTCCAAGAATTGCCCGGCGCCGCGCACGGTGAGATAGAGATGAGGGGAACGTCTCCGAGACGTGCGGGGCGCTCCGCCAGGAGAAATCCTGGTGCACGGGTGTAAGGAGGTTTAAGCCCGGATGCACCGATTCGGTTGGGGTGGCGAGCGGGTCGTAACGACGAAATGCCCTGCCGTAGTGGAAGAATCGATCTTGTCTAGGGATCAGTTCACACCACACCGGAGGGCATCTCGCAGATGCAACTATCTCATACCCGGCCCGTCGCCGCGGCGAGGTTCGACGACCCGAATCTGATGTCGACCGCGGGGCTGGCCGAAGGTGATGGCATTGGCCCAGGCCAGCGGCCTGCTCACCCTCGCCGATCAGTACCTGAGCGTGCCGACCGACAAGGGTGCCAACCCTGGCTACAAGGTCGGGTCCCTGGTCGGTGGGATGGTCGCCGGCGCCGACAGCATCGCCGACCTGGGCATCCTGCGGCACGGGGCGATGGGGACCGTCTTCGACCGCCCCTATGCACCGTCGACGCTGGGATCGTTCCTTCGCCAGTTCAGCTTCGGGCACGTCCGGCAACTCGACGCCGTCGCCTCGCGATTCCTGGGCGCTCTCGCCGACCGAACGCCCCTGGTCGGTGGAATCGACACCGGACGGATCCTGGTCGATATCGACGATTCGATCATCGAGGTGCATGGGCACGGCAAGCAGGGGTCCGGCTACGGGTACTCCGGGGTCCGCGGGTTGAACGCCCTGCTCGCCACCGTCACCACGGAGACCGCTGCGCCGGTGATCATCGGACAGCGATTGCGGCGCGGGGCGTGCGGCTCCGCGCGTGGGGCCGCCCGGATGGTCGCCGATGCGCTGGCGACCGTCGATCGGCTGTGTTCCCAGGTCGGCGGGGCGAGCGGTGGCGGGGCGCCGAAGGTGCTGGTCCGCGGCGATTCGGCGTTCTATGGCCATCCGACCATTGGGGCCGCGATTCGCGCCGGCGCCGATGTGTCGGTGACCGTGCGTCTGACCGCCACCGTCAAACGGGCGATCGCATCGATCGACGACGACGAGTCCGCGTGGACGCCGATCGAGTACACCGACGCCGTCTACGACGAGGACACCGATACCTGGATCTCGCGGGCCGAGGTCGCCGAGATACCGTTCGCGGCGTTCGCCTCCCAGAAGAAGGCCCATCAGATCCCCGGGCGGCTGGTGGTGCGCCGGATCCCCGACCTGCGACCACCCAAGGACCAGGGCCAGGGCACGTTGTTCGACGTGTGGCGGTTCCATGCTTTCTTCACCACCACCGACCACGACGACCTCGGTACCGTCGACGCCGACAAAACCCACCGTCAGCACGCCGTCATCGAGCAGGTGCACGCGGACCTGAAGAACTCCGCCCTCGCGCACCTCCCGTCGGGCCGGTTCACCGCGAACGCCGCCTGGCTGGTCTGCGCGGTGATGGCCTTCAATCTCACCCGCGCCGCCGGTACCCTCACCGGCGATCCGAAGCTGACGAGGGCGACGACCGGCACCCTCCGCCGCACCATTGTCTCGGTCCCCGCACGCGTCGCCTCCTCGGCGAGACGGTTGACGCTGCACCTCCCGCAGAACTGGCCGTGGGAAACAGCGTGGCGCATCCTGTTCGACAACACCTTCGGTTGCACACAGCCGATCCTCGCCTAACGCCCGCGACACCTGCCCGCCCTCGACGCCAAAGCCTCAGTGGAACAACCCGACACGAGAGGTCGGACGCTCAACCATGCCCACACACCGTCCCATGCCACCCAACGAAACTCGCAGCGATCAGGCCAGCGAATCGGTGCATCCGGGTTAAGGGGTGAAGGTCTCTCTGAGCAATTCCGTGGGGTCCTGAGGTTCGGCGTCGGGCTCTGTGGGCGTGGACAGGTAGCGGCTAAGTGTGTCCAGCAGGGTGGTGATGGCAGCACGCATACGTTGTGTCTCTGGTCCTTTCGTGAAGGTCAGTCGAGTTGGTCGCGCATGGTGTGGAGTGCCCGGGACAGGAGGCGGGAGACCTGCATCTGGGACACGCCGACCCGAGTGGCGATCTGAGTCTGCGTGAGGTTGCCGTAGAACCGCAGGACCACGCAGGTGCGCTCGAGGTCGGGTAACGCGGCGAGGGTGGGTCGGAGGGTGACCTGGTCGTCGACGCGCTCGAATGCGAAGTCGTCGCTGCCGACCGTCTCCGACAGCAACCGGTCGTCGGATCCGGCTTCGAGGGGGTAATCGGTCGAGAGGGTGTTGTAGGCGTCGGCGGCGCGCAGACCCTCGGCCACCTCTTCCCTGGTCAACCCCAGCGCCGCACTGAGCTCTCCCGCGGTCGGGGCGCGGCCGAGCGTGCGGGTCAGGTCGGCGGAGGTGTGGGTGAGGGCGAGATGGCGTTCCTTCAATGCCCGCGGCACGCGCAGTGACCAGGTGGTGTCCCGGAAGTGCCGTCGGATCTCTCCGGTGATGGTGGGGACCGCGAAGGCCACGAAGTTCGCGCCCTGCCTTGTGTCGAACCGGTCGACAGACTTGACGAGTGCGAGGCGGGCGACCTGTTCGAGGTCGTCGAGGCTCTCCCCCCGGTTCCGGAAACGTCGGGCAATGTGTTCGGCGAGCGGGAGACAGCGTTCGATCACTCGCCCGCGTAGCAGCTGCCGACGCGGATCGTGCGGATCCAGTTCGGCGATTTCCGCGAAGAGAGGGTACGCGTCTTCGTATTCGTCGCGTCGGCGGCTCGGGAGACGGTCGTGGGTCGCTGCCGGTTCGGAAGCGGACACGACGGTGAGTGGCCGGGTGCGCCGCTCAGGGTGGCCCGGTGCGGGCGGGGTCGACGGCGAGACGGGCGCAACGACGGCTACGGTCATGATCGGGCCCTTCCATCGGAGCGAACGTCATGGAGCGTGTGGGAGATGAGTCGGCGGTCGTGGACACCGGGTTCGGAGTTGGGGTCTTCGAGTTCGGTGACCGCGACGATCAGGCCGACCGAGCCCAACAGCGCGACGACGATCTGGGCGCCGAGGGCGCCGAGGCCGAAGACCCCTCTGGTGGCCGCCGTACAGATCAGGGTGCAGATAAGCAGGGTGAGACAGCTCGCGATGAGCGCGACGGTCGACCGACGCACCCGCTGCGGTGTCGTCATGAGGGCAGTCCGCTCAGGAGGGTGGCAGCGCTCAGTGCGAGCGTGGTCAGCAGGCCTGCCACGATCACCGGGCCGCTGCCGCTGTGCAGCACGAGTGGCTCGGCGTCGAGGGCGGTGCAATCGGTGTTCTGGACGGTCATCGCGTTCTCCTTTCGTCCGGTGAGCCCGCGAGGACGGTGCCGGTTGGGGTAACAAATCTGTTTTCGTGACGATAGATTTGTTCTACAGTGTGAACGCGGGAAGCTCAACCCGAGAACGTATATTCCCTGGATGCGGGTGCGTCCTGTCGTGGCGGAACCGATCAGGTGCGCACTGATGATGTGCGTGGACGGATTGGTAGCTGCCGGAGTTGGTGGGATCGGGAATTTCGTAGCGCTGCACCCCATGTTGTGCGACGTCGTCGGATTCGGGCCGATCGGTTCAACTTGCGTGCGGGCGGAAGCCCCGATTCCTGGGGTGTTCTGTCTCGGGCGGAACCGGCGGCGGGGTCAGTGGTTCCCGGGACCGGCGCAGGGTTTCGGACATGATCCGTTGCCACCACAGATCCAACGGACTCGGATCCGGCCACCGGATCGGGTCGTCGTCGAATCCAATATCACGGCTATGGTTGCGGTCGGGGTCTTCGTCAATATGAGGCACGATCTGCATATCCTCTCGGTCCGACGCGCAAAGGGGCCAGGTCGCCGCCGGCCGGCGACGGGTTACGGTGCGACCCTTCGGGCCGGCGTCCGGCCGGGGTGAGCATCTTGGTCTACGGGTGCACAGGCGTCTCGGGTGGGTGGTCGCGAACTGAGAGGTCTGTGCGGGAGCAGGTGGTCGCGGGTGGGTGGATCAGATAGGGGAAGGGGGACTTGATGTGGGTGACGAGGCGGGTGGGGTGTGGGTGCGGGCGGCGCGGAATGCGTCGGTGACGGTGGAGTAGCACCCGATGGTGGCATCGATCCGGGTGCGGTGGAGCAGGCGCCGGTGTGCTTCGTCCGCCGCGACGGTCAGGGCGCGGTGATCTCGACCGAGCTCATCGGCGGCGGCGATGAGGACAGCGAGGGCGGGGCAGCCGAGGAAGGGTACGTCGAGCCGGTCCACCACGACCCCGGGACCGGGGTGGTGGGTGGCTTGGTGCAGGCAGGCGGCCAGTATCGGGGCGCTGACGATGTCGATGTCGCCGCACACGGTGAGCATTGCCGGTCCGTCGCCGGTCTCGTCGATCAGGATCTGCATATCCGCGGGGCGGTGTGCGACGTTTCCGTTGCCAGCTTTCGTCGCCATCATTTCCCCGACAGTGCTTGTGGCGAAAGATGTTTCAGTCGGGGAAAGCGGGTGAGTGGTCATGGTGTCCTCCCGGGCTGGGGGCCTCCGGGGAACCGGTACTCGGGTGCGTGCCGGGATGAGGGGCGCGAGACCGAGTGAAGTTGTTGTCCCGGTGTTGGCTGGGGCCGGTGCTTTTTCCGGGGCTGCTGGCTCAACCTCTACAGATGACGATAGCCCGGTTTGATGAGAACGCAACCAGCCGCGGACGCCGCTGAATGGGCCACCTCGCCGCCGGCCCCGTTCCCCCGAGGTGACGGCTACGACAGGAGGCCGTCAGGTAGGTTCTTGTGCATGCCATGGCCGGACGCGGTTGTCGGGACGAAAAGTGCTGATACAAACATTGTTTGGTTTCGCACTGTCGGGGCGAAGTGCCTCGCGCTACCGCACGCCTCGACGTCCACGACGGGGCACGTGTCTTTTCCGGCCGGCGGTCAGCTGTTCGGCGAGGGGCAACCGCGGTCTCGTCGGATTCGGTGACTCTGGGGGGCGTCGTCGTTGGCCATGGCTGCTGCGTCCTCATGTTCTGGGGTGTTCGGGCCGGCGTGTTCGCCGCCTCTTGCGCCCGTGCGGGTCGGGCCGTCGATCGGCGGATGCGTCGGGTGTGGCGGGCGCGCTCGGCGTCGGACATGATGTCGGTGTCGGTGCCGCTGTAGGAGGGGCGATGCTGCCACTCCTGGTCGATGGGGTGGTGCGAATGGTCGAGCACGGTGGAGCGGGTCGCTTTCGAAAGCCGAACGAGGTGGCGATTTGCCCGGGAGGCGCGGGCAACAACGGGGCGACGATCGGGCGGACGGTCGCCGGTTGTGCGTGGCATGCCGATGAAATGCGCGGCCCCGGGGGTGGCCCTGTTGAAAAGCGCAGGGAATGGAACGGGTTGGGCACCACTCCTGCTGTAGGACTCAAAAACGATGTGCGGCATGACCTCTCGACACACCGTGGGTACGCTCGTGGACATGCGGACGTGGTCGCCGTCGAGAATGGAAGACCGGATCCGGGACTGCAAGGCGGTGTGCCGACGCGTCCACAGCAGTGGTCGTATGAATGCGTCGATGCTTGGCTCGACATCGGTGAGACCGGGCGCAACCCCGGATGCTCCATCCGCTATGTCGCCTGGAAGGGCGGGTGCAGGGCGTGCTGCCAAGCGTAACGGCGCGGCATATGTCGATGGAAGGAATCGCTGAAAAGAAATTGCGGCTTCCACCGATGTGCGCCGCAGACAGCTCATCGGCGCGGCCGATCACCGCGCAACACAGTGCCGCGGCGCTGACGTCCGGGGTGTGGCAGAGGCGACCGGGATCTGCCTCGGTCGAACCTCACGAGTGGGTGGTGAGTGCGCGTTGCCGGTTCGCGGCGTGGCGGAGCTGCAGGATCCGCACGCCGCCGGCGAACGCGATGATGATCGCGCCGGCGATCGCGGCGAACAGCAACGCCACGCCCAGCGGCAGGGAGAAGTCCCACCCGAACAGCTCCAGGGTGATGCTGTCGAGGTTCTGCAGGATGAACACCAGTAGCAGCACCAGGATGAGCACCCCGACGACGAGGCCGGTCCACAGCGCGCCGGTCCGGGTGTGGGTGATGCCCTTGCGTCGGGCGAGGTCGGGATGGAGTGGCGCGGCCGCATCCGGGTCCGGTGTCGTTCCCGGTGGAACACCGCCGCGCCCCGGTGCCGGCGAGGTGTCGGTGTTCGGGTCAGTGGGGTTCGTGGGTGCCATGTGTGGTCGAGTACCCACCCGCGCTTTCGGCTACGCGGGCACGTCGGCTCGTGGCTCGCGGTCGTGCGGAGTCCCTCGAACCGCTGCGCCGGATCACCCGTGGTCGACGGGGCAGCTGTCCAGCGTGGGGCGGCGTCTGTGGCGGCGCCGAGCCGTTCCCGCGCCGCGGCACGGGGTGGTGGCGTGTGTGGTGACCGAATCCGGGTACACGGGCGCTATGCCATCGACTTCCGCCGCGCGTGCCCTTCCCCGAGTGCTGGGTGTGCTGACCGCCGCGTACAGCGCCGCGATCATCGTTTCACCACGCATTCTCGCCAAACCCTGCAAACTCATTCGCGTCGACGGGGGTGTCCCGCCCGAGGTTGCCACCATGATTCGGGCGGTGGGGGTGCCGGCGCCAAGGCGAAGGTCGCCGGTTTCGCCGCGGCGTGGGGAATGCTGTGCGCCTACAGTGGCCGCCGCAGCGGACAGCGGTAGCGTCACCTGCTCGGGGTCGATTCCGAACCGTCAGAATTGCTCTCCCGGTATGACTTCCGGCGATGGTGTTGGCATGCGGTACAACAGGTCCTGTCAGTACCTGCGGGGAGGGATCGGCGGGTGCGGAGGGTATGCGAGCAGGCGGGTGATCCGGTGTGGGTGGGAGGTGACTGCGGACACGGCTGGTGGGGTACTCCGCCTGGAGGCGGTGATCGTATGACTACTCACGACTCGATTCGGCATTGGGTTGCCCAACAGATGCATCTCGACATCGGTACTGCCGAGCAGGCCGAGCTCGCCCGGCTCGATGCGGTCACCGAAGCGGCGGAAGCGGGGTATGTGCGCATGCTGCTGCGACTCCGCGACTACCGTCCGCAGGTCGGATGAGCAGATCGCCACCAGCAGGGGCAGACCGCCGGTGCCGGACTCGTATTGTTGGCCGCGGTCACTCGGACGGAACCTGGAGGGACATCGTCCCGCAGGAGCCGGCCGCGGCCGTGGCTGCCGGGGGTGTCGATGCGGAACCATTCGAGCTGGTACTTCGCCCCCGGACCCGCGGACGTACGGTGGCGGCTGGTGTGGGCTGTTCGCGCGTACAGTTCCGCGGCGCAGGAGGGGTAGTTGGTGATGTGCCACAAAACATCCGGGTTACCGGGGTGGGGAGGAAGTCGGGTTTCTGCGCGAGTTCGGTTCGGCCGTCAAAGTCTCGGCTGGCGGTCGGGTACGCCGCAGCAGACCGGAGTTTGGGATTCCGGGGCGATGGGCAACCGGGATCGAACCGGACCCACCGGGAAGACGGTGCCAGTCGCGCTGTCGAAGACCCAGGCGGCCCAGCTCGCAGGCGAGCCGAAGCCGCGATTCCCGTCCGAGGTACCACCTCGTCGATGCCGTAAAGGAGTGACGACCATGACCCACACCGACCATCCCCGATCAACCGTGGAACGTACCGGCGAACCGCCGGGCGCCGCACATCAGATCGAGGACCTGTCCACGGTGCAACTCGTCGAACGCCTCACCGAACAGGTGAAGGCACTCGTCCAGACCGAGATCCGTCACGGAATCGTCGAGATGAAGGACAAGGGCACCCGCTTCGGTGTCGGTGCGGGACTCTCGGGTGCCGGACTCGTGATCGTGCTGTACGGGCTCGGCGCGCTCGTGGCCACCGCTGTGCTCGGACTGGCCACGGTGCTCGACGCGTGGCTCGCCGCCCTCGTGGTGGCGATCGCTCTCATCGTCGTGGGTAGCATCGTCGCCGCCGTCGGCGGGCAACGGGCGAAAAAGGCGCTGCCCCCGACGCCGGACGACACCAGGCGCAGCGTCCACCGGGACGTGGACACTGTGAAGGAGAGCCTCCGATGACCGCACCGCACGAGTGGACCCCGGACGGTGACGCCCTCGCCGCCACCGCCGAACGGCAGCGCGCAGAATTGGCCACCACGGTGGACGCCCTCGCCCGCAAGGCCGACGTGCCTGCCCGCGTGAAGGCAGGCACGCGGCACCAACTCGACACCGCCCGGCACGAACTCGCGAACGTGCGGAACAAACCACGACTCGCAGCTCTGCTCGGTGGCCTGACCGCTGGCGTCGTCGCCCTGATCGTCGTCCGGCGCGCACGCCACCGCTGACCGGGCTGGAGACAGGAAACGACACGGGGACACGGGCACGCGAGAACTCCCGCACTCGCCGACGGCATACGAAACACATCAGGGGCAGTGAGGAACACATGCCCGCGTCCGCATCTGGGGCGGATTCGCCGCTCGTCGATTAACCCTGCCCGTTCGTGGGCATTCGGACGGCATGGCAACCTATCGAGTACTCGATCCCACCGGTACCGTCGTCGAGACCAAGGACATCGAGAGCGCGGATGACGCGCATGCCTGGTTCGTCGACGTCCGTGCCGACAACAGTGAACTCGGCTGGCGGATGGAAGTGCAGCACACCGACGGGTGGTCGTTCTTCGACGACACCGAGGGCGCCTCCTAGCGCGAACGGTTTGCGGCAGAACAAGTCCGGCGCTGCGGGTGCCCCGACACCACATGCCAGGACCGCTGTCTTCGAGTGGCTCATGCGAATTCGGTAAAACCGAGAAGGGGTACGAGAATGGCCGACCAGTACGTGCGCCGGGATCCGACCACCCAGTACCCTGCTCCCGATCGCGAGAATCAGCCGGAACTGCAGCACCCGGGACTGACCTCCCAGATGGTGACTGTCCCGGATCACGGCGAGAACACCTATCGAGGAAGCGGCCGCCTCGACGGCCGCCGGGCACTGATCACCGGCGCGGATTCGGGCATCGGACGCGCGGTGGCACTCGCGTTCGCGCGGGAGGGTGCCGATGTCGTCGTCAGTTGCCTCGACGCGGAGGAGCCGGATGCGCAGCAGACGAAACAATTGGTGGAAGCAGCCGGCCGGCGCGGCGTCGTCGCAACCGGGGACATCACCTCGGAGGAGCACTGCCAGACTCTCGTGGATCTGACGGTCCGTGAACTCGGCGGTCTGGACATCCTCGTGAACAACGCGGCCTTCCAAATGGTCCAGACGGGCGGCATCGCGGACATCACCACCGAGCAGTTCGACCGCGTCCTGCGCACG
>NZ_JBHUSF010000327.1:0-9989 GCF_042673295.1 Rhodococcus sp. NPDC057014 | reverse complement strand
AGTGGTTAACGAGTCTCTGGACTCGTCAACCGCTCACGGGCGCGAAGCGCCTGCCAGCAGTTGGTCCACGGCGCGCACGCTGAGGACGTGGTCGAGTGCCATGGTGGCGCTGCCGACGACGCCGGACAGTTCCCCGTGCGTCCAGGGGAGGATCTGCAGCTGTTGGGTGGCGACGGCGATCGCGTTGCCGTACAGGGTTTCGCGTAGCCCGGCGACGAACGTGTCGTACGCCTGCGCCATGTCGCCGCCGACGATCACGACCTCCGGGTTGAGGAGGTTGATCGCCCCCGACAGGACCTCGCCGATCTGACGCCCGCTCTCGCGGATCATCCGCCGGGCCTCGGCGTCGCCGGCGAGCGCGAGGGTGATCACGTCGCGGATGTGCGTCACTTCACGTCCCTGCTCCTGCAGGTTGCGGACCAGCGCCCACCCGCCGGCGACGGCCTCGATACATCCCACATCACCGCAGCGGCACACCACCCCTTGTGCCGCTGCGGTTTTCGTGTGCCCGATTTCGCCCGCCGCGCCCAGGGCGCCCCGCTGCAGCACGCCGCCGGAGACGAGTCCGGCGCCGAGCCCGGTCGACGCCTTGATGAGCAGCATGTCGGCGAAGTCGCGGCGTTCCCCGCGCCGCTCGGCCAGGACCATGACGTTGGCGTCGTTGTCGACGAAGACGGGCGCGTCGGTGACGTCGGCGAGGAACGGCTGCAGCGGGACGCCGTCCCAGCCCGACATCATGGGGGAGTTCAGACTGCATCCGCGTTCGGTGTCGACGGTGCCGGGGAGGCTGATCCCGATTCCGACCGTCCGCCCCGCGGTCTCGCCCAGGCCCTCGCGCAGCGCGAGGAGACGTCTCGCGATGACGGGCATCAGCTCGGCCGGGCTCGTGCCGATTTCCTGCTCCACGTCCTCGGCGACGATGACGTCGCCTGCGAGGTCGCAGATGGCCAGCTGGGTGCGGCTCCGGCCGATGGCGGCCGACAGCACCACACCGGCCTGCACGTGAAACGAGAGTTTCACCGGCGGGCGTCCGCCGGTCGACACGCCCTCTTCGCGTTCGACGACGAGTCCCGACGCCTGCAGCGACGACACCCGGGCCGCGACGGCCGTGCGGGACAGCCCGGTGAGGTTGCCGATCTCGGTGCGGGTGGTGGCTAGCCCTGCGCGAATGAGGGCGAAAACGTCGCCACCCGTCGCCGGGGAGGTCGTCGAGCGAGGCGTCCGCATGCAGGCCATTCAACCAACCGGACACGCGTCTGACAACGTAAGGTTCAGATCTTTGTTCGTCGAAATACTTAAGTCTGTATTGATCAAAAGCCAAAGGTCGCCTACTCTCGTCTGTGATGGCCCACACATCCGGCTTTCAGAGGGAGATGACATGTCACCAGCGACCACCGTGGAACCGTGCGATTTCGTCGTGTTCGGCGGCACCGGCGACCTGGCGGTTCGTAAGCTGCTTCCCGCGCTCTACCTGCGCGACAGGGACGGTCAGCTGCCCGCCGAAACCCGCGTGATCGGTGCCTCGCGAGCCGGTCTCGACACCGACGGCTACCGCGACAAGGTGCGAGGAGAACTCGCGCGGTTCGTCTCCGGCGATCAGCTGGATTCGGACACCTGTGAGCGATTTCTCAATCGCCTCGAATACGTCACCGTCGACGTCGCGGACCCGGCGAACTGGGCGGGCCTGCAGGACTGTCTCGCCGACCGGGACGGTGCCATCCGGGTGTTCTACCTGGCGTGCGCTCCCGGCCTGTTCGGGCCGATCTGCGAGAACCTCGCCCTGAACGGTCTCGCCGACGCGCAGTCCCGTGTCGTGCTGGAGAAGCCCATCGGCCACGACCTCGCCTCGGCCCGCGCCGTCAACGACGCGGTCGGCGCAGTGTTCGAGGAATCGCAGATCTTCCGCATCGACCACTACCTCGGCAAGGAGAGTGTCCAGAATCTGCTGGTCACTCGATTCGCCAACACGTTCCTCGAGCCGCTGTGGAACTCCTCGTCGATCGACCACGTGCAGATCAACGTCGCCGAGTCGCTCGGTGTGGGCAGCCGCGGCGGCTACTACGAGTCGGCGGGCGCGCTGCGCGACATGCTGCAGAACCACCTGCTGCAGCTGCTCTGCCTCGTCGCGATGGAGCCGCCCACCTACGTCGACCGCGAGACCGTGCGCGACGAGAAGCTGAAGGTGCTCCAGGCACTCAAGCCGATGAGTCCGCAGGACGTCGAACGCTGCACGGTCGCAGGCCAGTACGGCCCCGGGCTCGCCGACGGCAAGGCCGTCCCCGGATACCAGGACGACGTCGAGAACCCGGACAGCACCACCGAGACGTTCATCGCCGTCAAGGCCGAGATCCAGAACTGGCGGTGGGCCGGCGTGCCGTTCTACCTGCGCACCGGCAAGCGCATGGACCGGCGCTGCTCGGAGATCGTGGTGCAGTTCAAGCCCGTCCCGCACCCCATGTTCCCCGGCAGCGAAGGCCACAGCGAACCCAACCGCCTGGTCATCCAGTTGCAGCCCCACGAGGGCATGCGGCTGCACATGACGGCGAAGGAACCCGGCCCCGGCGGTATCCGCCTCAAGCCGGTGTCGCTGGACCTCAACTACATCGAAACGTTCAAGCGTCCGTCGCCCGACGCCTACGAGCGGCTGCTGATGGACGTGGTCCGGGGCAACCCGACCCTGTTCATGCGCCGCGACGAGGTGGAGGCCGCCTGGGAATGGGTCGAGCAGATCCTCGTCGGGTGGGAGAAGTCCGAGCGTGGACCGCGGCGTTACCCGGCGGGCACCAACGGACCCACCGACGCGACCACCCTGATCGAGCGCGACGGCCGCGCCTGGCACGAAGGAGTTACCGCATGACCGACGCGCCCACACCCACCGCCGACGTACACCCCGTCCTCGCCGCCGTCACCGAACGCATCATCGAGCGCAGCAGGCCCGAGCGCACGATCTACCTCGACCGCATCCGGCAGGCCGCCGACCGCGGTCCGGCGCGCGGCAAGCTGGCCTGCGCGAACCTGGCGCACGGCTTCGCCGCGTCCGGCCCGGCCGACAAGAAGGCGCTGCGCGCGTTCGTCAAGCCCAACATCGCGATCGTCTCCTCGTACAACGACATGCTGTCGGCGCACCAGCCGTTCGAACACTTCCCCCGGCAGCTCAAGGCCGCGGTCATGGAGGCCGGCGGCATCGCCCAGTTCGCGGGCGGCGTCCCCGCCATGTGCGACGGCATCACCCAGGGCCGCGACGGCATGCAGCTGTCGCTGTTCAGCCGCGACGTCATCGCGATGGCGACGGCGATCGGACTGTCCCACGACATGTTCGACGGCGCCCTCATGCTCGGCGTGTGCGACAAGATCGTTCCCGGAATGCTCATCGGCGCACTCGGATTCGGACACCTGCCGACGATCTTCGTGCCCGCCGGGCCGATGACGTCCGGTCTGCCCAACAACGAGAAGTCGCGCGTCCGCCAGCTGTACGCGGAGGGCAAGGCCGACCGCGAGCAACTGCTCGACGCCGAGGCGGCGTCGTACCACGGTGTCGGCACCTGCACGTTCTTCGGCACGGCCAACTCCAACCAGCTGCTCATGGAGGTCATGGGCCTGCACCTGCCCGGATCCAGCTTCGTGAACCCGGGCACCCCGCTGCGGGAGGCCCTCACGTGGGAGGCGGGAAAGCGCGTCACCGGTCTCACCTCGCTCGGCGACGACTACACACCGGTCGGTGAGGTCGTGGACGAGAAGGCCGTGGTCAACGGCTGCGTCGCGCTGCTCGCGACCGGCGGATCGACCAACCACACGATGCACCTCGTGGCGATCGCCCGCGCCGCAGGCATCACCCTCACGTGGGACGACCTGTCGGAACTGTCCGCGGTGGTGCCGCTGCTCGCCCGGATCTACCCCAACGGCTCGGCGGACGTGAACCACTTCCACGCGGCGGGCGGCCTCGGCTACGTCGTGTCGTCGATGCTGGACGCGGGACTGCTGCACGAGGACGTGAAGACCGTCGTCGGCGCCGGGCTCCGCCGGTACACCGAGGAGCCGAAACTGTCCGGCGAGGGCGTCGAATGGCAGCCGGGCACCCGAATCAGCCTCGACACCAGCGTGTTGCGCGGACCGGAAGATCCGTTCGACGTCAACGGCGGCCTCAAGATGCTCACCGGAAACCTGGGTTCGTGCGTGATGAAGACGTCGGCCGTCCACCCGGACCACCGCGTGGTGACCGCCCCGGCGCGGGTGTTCGACGATCAGCTCGACTTCCTCGCCGCGTACGAGGCGGGCACGCTGACCGGCGACTTCGTGGCCGTGCTCCGGTACCAGGGGCCGCGCGCCAACGGCATGCCCGAATTGCACAAGCTCACACCGGTACTCGGAGTTCTGCAGGATCAGGGCCGCAAGGTCGCGCTGGTCACCGACGGCCGGATGTCCGGCGCGTCCGGGAAGGTGCCCGCGGCCATTCACCTCACTCCCGAGGCGGCGGCGGACGGACCGCTCGCGCGGGTGCGGGACGGCGACGTCCTCACCGTCGACGCCGTGACCGGATCCGTGAACGTGCACCTCGGCGACGAGGAACTGGCCGCCCGCCCGGCGACCGGTCGTGCGCTCGGTGCCGACGAATGGGTCGGCACGGGCCGCGAACTCTTCGCCGGCCTGCGTGCCGCCGTCGGACCGGCGACCCAGGGCGCCAGCGTTTTCCACCCCCAACCCGTCTAAGGAGTATTCAGTGACGAACAGCCCCTCCCTCCTCGACCGCGTCCCGGTCATCCCCGTCGTCGTCGTGGACGACCTCGGCGACGCGGTGCCGGTGGCCCGCGCGCTGGTGGCCGGCGGCATCCCGATGATCGAACTGACCCTGCGGACGCCGTGCGCCCTCGACGCCATCAAGGCGATCGCGACCGAGGTGCCGGAGATCTGCGTCGGCGCGGGCACGATCGTGGAACCGGTGCAGGCCGCGCAGGCGGCCGACGCGGGAGCGCAGTTCCTGGTCTCGCCGGGTAGCACCGAAACCCTGCTGAAGGCGATGACGGACACCGGACTGCCGCACCTCCCGGGCGCGGCGACCGTCTCCGAGGTGCTGTTCCTGCTCGAGCACGGCTACCGCGAACTCAAGTTCTTCCCCGCGGAGGCGTCGGGCGGCGCGAAGTTCCTCGGCTCGATCCACTCACCCGTGCCGGCCGCGCGGTTCTGTCCGACCGGCGGCATCTCGACGTCGAACGTCGGCGACTACCTGTCGCTGCCCAACGTCGGCTGCGTCGGCGGATCCTGGCTCACGCCCGCCGACGCCGTGAAGCAGCAGGACTGGGACCGGATCAGCGGACTCGCACGTGAGGCGGCGGCACTCGCCCGATAGCGCGTGACGCGGCGCGGTACGGTGAATCGTGCGCGACAGTGACAACGGTGATTCCCAGCGGCCGGGTTCTCAGTCCTCGCTGAAATCCGCCAATCAGCACCGTGTGGTCCGCGCGCTCCAGACGTCGGGTGAGCTCACCCAGGCGGAGATCGCGCGTCGCACCGGCTTGGCCCCCGCCACCGTGTCCAACATGGTCAAGGAATTGACCGCGGCCGGGATGGTCGCCGTGCCGGGCGGCGACCACCCCGGCCAGCGCGGCCGGGCGGTGCGGCTGACCCGCCGGATGGGGCTCGCGGTCGGGATCGACTTCGGGCACCGCCATCTCACCGTGGCCGTCGCCGACATGGCACACCAGGTGCTCGCCGAGGAACGCGTCGAACTCGGCGCGGGTCACCGCGCGGAGGACGGCGTGGTGCAGGCAGGCGCCCTTCTCGACGCGGCCCTCGACCGACTCGGCTGCGACCGCACGTCCGTCCTCGCGGTCGGCATGGGTCTGCCCGCACCGCTCGAGACCGACACCGGCGAGGTCGGCGGCCCGTCCATCCTTCCCGGCTGGGTCGGTGTCGACGCGGCCGCCATCGCGTCGGAGTATCTCGGCACCGCCGTGCACGTCGACAACGACGCGAACCTCGGTGTGCTCGCCGAACACATGTGGGGCGCGGGCCGCGGAACCACCGACCTCGCGTACATCAAACTGTCCGACGGCGTGGGTGCCGGCCTCGTCCTCGACGGCAGGCTGTACCGCGGAAGAGGCGGCACCGCAGGCGAAATCGGTCACCTGACCCTCGACGAGTTCGGGCAGGTGTGCCGCTGCGGCAACCGCGGCTGCCTCGAGACCCTCGTCGCCTCGCACGTCGTGATCGGGCTGCTCGCCCCGAGTCGCGGTCCCGATCTGAGCATCGCCGACATCGTCGGGATGGCCGAGCGCGGCGACGCCGCCTGCATCCGGGTGCTCGCCGACACCGGGCGGCACGTGGGTGTCGCGGCAGCGAGCCTGTGCAACCTCGTCAATCCCGAACGACTCGTCATCGGCGGCGAACTCGCGCTGGCCGGTGAACTGCTGCTCGGGCCGATGCGTGAGGTCGTCGGCCGCTATGCGGTGCCCAGCGCGGTCCGCTCCCTGGACATCCGCGTCGCCGAACTCGGCCCCCGCGCTCAGGTGCTCGGCGCCGTCGCCCTGGGTCTGCGATCCGCGCTTCCCGCGTGACTGTTCGCCGCTGAATCCTCGCTCCGCGTCAGGGGGCGAGGTCTGAGCTCTTCGCGTGCTGTGTGTTCATTAGTGAATGTAAATCGGACAAAAGCGTCCTTTTATGTTCATGTCTTGACGATTCGTACGTTCGTTGCCTACTGTGTTCCACACCACAACGACTGCGCACTCTGCGCAGGCCTCGGCCCGACCCGAGTCTCGATCACCCCTTGCTCACGAGGAGTCCCATGACTGAAAACGTCCTGTTGCCCGGCGCGGAATCGCCCGGCGACACCGCAGAGGGCACTTCGGTTCCCGTCCGGATCGCGGTCGTCGCCGCACTCGGCGGCCTGCTGTTCGGCTACGACAGCGCAGTGATCAACGGCGCCGTGTCGGCGATCGAGGGCAAGTTCCAGGTCGAGTCGGCTCTCCTCGGATTCGCGATCGCCTCGGCGCTGCTCGGTGCCGCGGCGGGAGCGATGCTGGCCGGGCGCATCGCCGACCGGTACGGACGCCTCGTCACGATGCGGGCCGCCGCGGTGATGTTCCTGCTGAGCGCCGTCGGCACCGGATTCGCGGCCAACGTCGAGATGCTCGTGACGTTCCGGATCGTCGGCGGCATCGGTGTGGGTCTGGCCTCGGTCATCGCACCCGCCTACATCGCCGAGATCTCGCCCGCCCGGGTGCGGGGACGACTCGGGTCGCTGCAGCAACTCGCGATCGTCACCGGCATCTTCGTCTCGCTCCTGGTCGACTACGCCCTCGCCGCGCTCGCCGGCGGATCGCAGGAAGAACTGTGGTTCGGGCTCGAGGCCTGGCGATGGATGTTCCTCGCGATGTGTGTGCCCGCACTCGCCTACGGTCTGCTGTCGCTGACCATTCCCGAATCGCCCCGCTACCTGATCGCGCAGGGGCGCATCGCCGAGGCCCGCGGCATCCTCGCGGTCCTGCTCGGCGAGAAGGGCCTCGATCTCAAGATCGAGAGCATCCGTTCGACGCTGGCCCGCGAGACGCAACCGTCGATCCGCGACCTGAAGGGCTCCGCGTTCGGCCTGATGCCGATTGTGTGGATCGGTATCGGACTGTCGGTGTTCCAGCAGTTCGTCGGTATCAACGTGATCTTCTACTACTCGAGTGTCCTGTGGCAGGCCGTCGGCTTCGACGAGGGCAGCTCCCTGCAGATCACGGTCATCACGTCGGTGGTCAACATCGCCACCACTCTCATCGCCATCGCCTACATCGACCGGGTGGGCCGCCGGCCGCTGCTCATCATCGGCTCCGCCGGCATGGCCGTGACGCTCGCGACCATGGCGTTCATCTTCGGAACCGCCTCCACCACCGTCGTGAACGGTGTCACGACGCCGCAGCTGACCGGGCTGCAGGGGCCGATCGCGCTCGTCGCCGCCAACCTGTTCGTGGTCGCGTTCGGAATGTCCTGGGGCCCGGTCGTGTGGGTTCTGCTCGGCGAGGCGTTCCCCAACCGCATCCGGGCCGCCGCCCTGTCGCTCGCCGCGGGCGCCCAGTGGGCGGCGAACTGGCTGATCACCGTGACGTTCCCGTCCATGAAGGACTTCTCGCTCGGAATCTCGTACGGCTTCTACGCCGTCTGCGCGGTGCTGTCACTCGTCTTCGTGCTGCGCTGGGTCAAGGAGACGAAGGGCGTGGAACTCGAAGCCATGCACTCCGATTCGGTCGTGTAGGCCTTCCGCACCACCACGAAGGACACCCGCGAGGATCTCACTCGCGGGTGTCTTCGTCGTCCTTCATCTGCTCGACGGCCGTCGCGGATTCGCTCACGATCGCGCGCATGGCCGCCTCCGCCGCATCCGCGTCGCCCATCTGGATGGACGACGCCACCACGCCGTGCAGGCGGATCGCCTCGGTCTCCGCGACGTGCGGCATCAGCGAGTGCCGGGTGCGGCCCTCCAGCACCTCCACGACGATCTGCGACATCGCACGCAGCAGGGGATTGCCCGACGCGGTCAGCAGTGTGCGGTGAAAGTCGGAGTCGTGGGCCAGGTACGCGTCCGTGTCCGCGGCGCGGGACGTCGACGACATTCCGATGACGGCCGCCGTCAGCGCCCCGCACTGCTCCGGCGTCGCCCGTGCCGCCGCGAGACGTGCGGCGAGCGGTTCGATGCCCGACCGCAGTTCGCTCAGGCTCGACAGCTGGTCGAACCGCTGCGGTCCGGCGAGTTTCCAGCGAATCACGCTCGGGTCCAGGGAGTTCCAGTGCTCCTCGCTCAGCACGGTGATCCCGACGCGGCGGCGGACCGCCAGGAGTCCGAGGGATTCGAGGACACGGACCACCTCGCGGACGACGGTGCGGGAGACGGAGTACTGGGTGACCACGTCGTCGGCGGAGATGCGGGTGCCGGGCGCCAGGGCTCCGGCCACGATGTCGCCGCCGAGTCGATCGAGCACCGTTTCGTGCAATTGCCGGTACTCGGCGCCCTCTGCGTTGGTCATCCGCCGATGGTCCCACGGTTGCTTCCACTGAACACACGTTGGCGCGCCCTTCACACGCTAAGTAGTACTTAATATGCCCAGGGCTTGAAATCATATGGTTTATGAGGCACAGTGACCTGAGTCACGAACAACGGTCATTCCAACACCGATCTCCCTGGAGCAACAGAATGAGTACCGCGTCACTACTCGCAGCGGCCGACAGCGCCGGCACCGACGCGCAGCTGATCACGGCCGCCGTCGTCGGCGTCGCCGTCATCATCGCGCTGATCACCTGGCTCAAACTCCACCCGTTTCTCGCACTGTCGATCGGCGCCGTCGGCGTCGGCATCGGCGCAGGTCTCGGTGCCACGGACTCGGTGAAATCGTTCGTCGAGGGCTTCGGCGCCACGATGGGCAGCGTCGGAATCCTGATCGGATTCGGTGCCATGTTCGGCAAGCTGCTCGCCGATTCGGGTGGCGCCGACCGTGTCGTCGACACGCTCGTCGGGCGCGCCGGACCGCGGACGCTGCCCTGGATGATGGCACTGGTCGGCGCGGTGATCGGCCTGCCGATGTTCTTCGAGATCGGTCTCGTGCTGCTGATGCCGGTCATCATTCTCGTCGCGCGCCGTTCGGGGCTGTCGCTGATGCGCATCGCGATTCCCACCCTGGCGGGCCTGTCGGCGATGCACGGTCTCGTTCCGCCCCACCCCGGACCGCTGGTCGCGGTGGCGGCGCTCAACGCGAACCTCGGGCTCACCCTCGCTCTCGGCGTCGTCGTCGCGATTCCCACCGTCATCGTCGCCGGACCGCTGTTCAGTAAGCTGGCGGCCCGCTGGGTGGACGTCCCCGTCCCCGAGCTCTACGTGACCGTCGAAGACCGGGAAGGCGCCGAAGCCGCCGCGGAGCGTCGCCGCCCCAGTTTCGCGGCCACCCTGTCCGCCATCCTGCTCCCGGTCGTCCTGATGCTGGGCAAGGCAGTGGCCGACGTCGTCGCCGCCGACTCGGAGT
>NZ_JBHUSF010000326.1:0-10133 GCF_042673295.1 Rhodococcus sp. NPDC057014 | reverse complement strand
GCCGCTGTTCGGGTGCGCTAGTTGCAGATCTCGAACAGGCCCGCGGCGCCCATTCCGCCGCCGACGCACATGGTCACGACGGCGTACCGGGCTTTACGTCGACGTCCTTCGAGCAGTACGTGACCGGCGAGGCGGGATCCGGTCATTCCGAAGGGGTGGCCCACCGAGATGGCGCCGCCGTTGACGTTGAGTCGCTCGGACGGGATGCCGAGGCGGCGCTGACAGTAGATCGCTTGGGATGCGAACGCTTCGTTGAGTTCCCACAGGTCGATGTCGTCGACGGTGAGTCTGTGCCGGGCAAGTAGTTTCGGAACTGCGTGCACCGGGCCGATGCCCATCTCGTCGGGCTCGCACCCGGCGATCGCCATACCCCGGAAGATGCCGAGCGGCTGCACACCGAGCTGCTCGGCGTCCTTGACCTCGACCATGACGCACGCGGACGCGCCGTCGGAGAGTTGGGAGGAATTCCCCGCGGTGACGAACTGACCGGTCCCGCGGACAGGGGTGAGGGTTGCCAGTCGCGCGACGGCCGTGTCCGGGCGGTTACAGGTGTCGGCGGTGACGGTGACCTCTTCTCGTGTGACGTCGTTCGTCTGTTTGTCGGTGACGGTCATGACGGTGGTGCAGGGGACGATTTCGTCGTCGAAGCGTTGCGCTTTCTGTGCCGCGGCGGTGCGGCGTTGGCTTTCGGCTGCGAACTCGTCCTGGTCCTCGCGGCTGATCCCGTATCGTTGTGCGACGATGTCGGCTGTTTCCAGCATCGTCATGTACATCGCGGGCTTGTGCTCGGCGATCCACGGATCGAGTTCGGGGTGGTCGAGGGGGAGCTGGCTGCGGCTGGGTCCGGTCGAGATGTTCTCGACGCCCCCGGCGATCATGGCGGGGGCGCCGTCGACCACGATGCGTCCCGCCGCGCTCGCGATCGCCTGGAGTCCGGACGCGCAGAAGCGGTTGACGGTTGCGCCACCGACGCTGGTGGGCAAAACGGATCGGATCGCGGTCTGCCGGGCGATGTTACGTCCCTGGGTGCCCTCGGGGTACGCGCATCCGAGGATGAGGTCCTCGACCAGGTCGGGATCGATGCCGGAGCGGCGGACTGCCTCCTGCACTGCGAACGAGGCGAGGGTGGGGCCGGCGGTGTTGTTGAACTCGCCACGATGAGACTTCGTCAGTGGTGTCCGAGCGGTCGAGATGATGGCGGCTTCACGCATGGATTCTCCTGTCAGAAAATGGGATGCGGGACCGGAATCCGTGCGGGTAACACGGATTCCGGTGCCCTGTGCTCACTTGTCGGCGTGTGCTCGGTCTCGGATCGGGTTGACGGCGAGCAGGGCGATGATTGCACCGGCCACCGCGACGCCGCCGATCGCCTGGAATGCGGTGGCATAGCCGTCGGCGGGGTGTGTGGCGCCGTCGATGATCAGTCCGGAGACGTAGGGTGCGACGAGCGGGCCGAACGAGGTGAGGGCCAGGAAGATTCCGAGGCCACCGGCGACCTGGTGCCGGGGAAAGATCAGTGACATGACGGCATTGAGCTGGGGGAGGATGCCCATACCCAGGCCGTAGCCGATCGAGATGAGTACGACGACCAGGACGGCGGAGCCGATGTAGGGCACAGCGATGAGCGACAGGCCGCAGATGACGAGTCCGATGGCGGGGATCACCGCGCGCATCAGTCGTACGTTCGCTCCGCGGCTGACCGCGCGATCGGTCAGCGCGGAGACGGACAGCAGGCAGACGAACGCCGCGATGCTGGGAACTGCCAGCAGGGATCCGGCGGTGACGCGGCTGTAGCCCAGTCCCACTTCGAGGTATGAGGGCAGCCAGGTGATCACCATCGCCGCAATGGCATACATCGCGGTGGCGGCGAAGAACCCGCCGATGAAGGTGGGGGTCAGCATCGCCCGTCGCAGTGACGCCCGGTTCGCCGCCCGGGTGACCGGTTCTGTGCCGGTGGCGCCCTTCGTGCGGTGGTCGGCGCCGTATGGGCCGGGCCGCCAGAGCGCCATCCAGATCGGAACCCAGATCAGGGCGGCGATCGCCAGCGTGATGAAGGCGGCGCGCCAGCCGAACGTGGAGGTGACGACTGCGAGGATCGGGGCGAAGGCAATCTTGGCGATCGACCCGCCGGAGGTGATGGCCGCCGCTGGTAGGCCCCGCTTCTCCTCGGGGAACCAGGAGAATGCTGCGGTGTTCGCCAGTGCCGAGTTGGGTCCCTCACCGAGACCGAGCAGGCACCGACTGGCGATCAGCACTGCGAAGCTCGCGGCAAACACCATCGGCAACATCGAGGCGGCCCACACCACCGCCATGACGACCAATGCCCACCGCAGCCCCATCCAGCGGTTCAGGGGCCCGGCCAGAAATCCGCCGAGACTGAACGTCAAGTAGAACAGGCTGCCTGCCAGTCCGATCTGCGCAGCGGTGAAGCCGAATTCGTCCTTCAGTGGCTGCGCCACGATGCCGAGAACTGCCTTGTCGGCCCAGTTGAGCATGTACAGCGCGACAAGCATGAGGGTCATCGTCCATGCTTGCTTGGGTGAGCCGGTGCCCGTGGTGTTCGGGCTGAGGCTTCTGGTGGTGGTCATGATTTCGGGCATCCTTTGTCCGTGAACGGGGTCGGTGGGGCGCTTGGGCGGCCCGTGTTATCAGTCCTTCGGCATCGGTTCGTGGTCCGTTGGGCCGATTCGGCGCTCAGGCCAGCTCGGCGCCGAGCTTGGTGTAGCCCCGGAGCAGGTCTCGCGAGATGATCAGTCGCTGAATCTCGTCGGATCCCTCGAGGATTCGGAAGACACGGACCGACCGGTACCAGCGCTCGAGTGGGAGTTCGCGGGTGTACCCCATGCCGCCGTGGATCTGCAGGACGCGGTCGATGACGCGGTTGACCATGCCGGCGCCGTACAGCTTGGCGATCGAGGAGGCGTGGCGGGGGTTGCGTTGCTGGTCGATGATCCACGCGGCGCGCAGCACCAGCAAACGTGCCGCTTCCAGTTCGACCTCGGAATCGGCGATCATCCATTGGATGGCCTGGTTGGTGCCGATCTTGCGACCGAATGTCTCGCGGGTGTTTGCGTGGTCGATGGCCATCTGGAGAGCACGCTCAGCGCTGCCGACTGCCTGTGATGGAATGGTGTACCGGCCCCGGCCGATCCATTCCATCGCAAGATCGAAGCCCTGTCCGACCTCGCCGAGAACGTTACGGTGGGGTACGCGGACGTTGTCGAAGATGAGCGAGGCGGGGCCGCCCTCCCCCATGGTCGCGATGAATTCGGACTTCCATCCCATGTCCCGGTCGACGAGGAAGGCTGTAGAGCCGTGCCGGGCGCCCTTCTCACGATCGGTGACCGCGATGACAATGGCGAAGTCCGCTTCGTTTCCGTTGGTGATGAACGTCTTTTCGCCGTTGATGACCCAGTCGTCGTCGACTTTGCTCGCGGAGGTCCTGATGTTGGCGGCGTCCGAACCGGCACCAGGTTCGGTGATGGCGAAGCACGAGATGCGCTCGCCTTCGATCGACGGGAAGAGATATTCCTTCGCCTGTTCCTCGTTGGTGTGGCGCAACAGGATGTCGGCATCGCCGCCGAAGCGGAACGGAATGAAGGTCTTCCCGATCTCGGTCCAGATGAGGGACTGGGTGACCGCGGGGAGGTTCATGCCACCGTATTCGTCGGGGGAGGCGATACCCCAGAATCCGAACTTCTTGGCTTTGAGCTGCAATTCGCGCAGTTCGCTCGGCTCGAGGCCGACGCGGTGCTGGCGCTCACGCAACAGCACCTCCTGCTCGAGGGGTCGCACCTCCTTGTCGATGAAGGCGCGAGTGGTCTCCCGAATTGCTTTCTGCTCGTCGGTCAACGAGAAGTCCATGGGTGCTCTCCTGCTAGGACGGTTCGGCGGAATCAACCGGCCACTCCGAGAGGCCGGTTCCACGTGTGTTGCCGAGCGGACGTTGCACTGATCAGGTCATGATCTGAATCGGACGTTCGGCAATGCCGCTCTGATTCCAAGCAACCATGGCCGCGCCACCCGGAACAGGACCGGGCGGTGATACAACTGAGAGTCAGCGCCTATACCGGCTGGTCATCCTTCTACGCTGGTAGGAGGCCGGGCGTGGAAACCGGGCGGAAGGCGGATCTTGTGGAGCGATACCAGTTCGAGTACTTCCTTGCAGTGGTCGACCATGGGGGGATCAACGCGGCGGCTACCGCTCTCAACCTCGCGCAGCCGACGATCTCCCAGGCAATCCGGTTGACCGAACGGGAACTCGGCGTGCAACTGTTCCACCGGATCGGCCGAGGGATGGTGCTGTCCTCGGCCGGCCATGCACTCATCGGCCCGGCACGTCGGGTGATGCGGGACCTCATCGTGGCCGGGAGTGCGTTGTCCGACGACATCGGTCGCGCCCGCGGCCGACTCGATCTGGCGGTGGCATCAACGATGTCCGCCGGCACACTGGCGGAGATCGTGGCGGCGGTTCGGCGTGAGGTGCCAGGCGTGGTGTTCCGGATCAGTGAGCTTCGTGACGAGGCCTCCGCGCCGGTCCTCATTCGTGAGGGCCACTGCGAGATCGCGATCTGTCACTTGCCCGTTGCGGTCGGAACAGGATTGGTCGAGGTCGAGATCGGCGAGCAAGAATGGTGGTTGACCTTCCCACCGGAAATGGGCCCTCCGGGTGAGGACCCGCTCATGCTGGCCGACATACCCGATATCCCGTTCGTGGTGGTGCCGAAGGGAACTCCCCGAGCACGCGAGATCGAAAGCGAGGTACACCGGGCTGGGCGAGAACTGCGCGTATCGGCGGTGTTGGAACACCGCGAAGCGCGGCTCAGCTATGTGCTCGCCGGATTGGGCGCCGCGTTCCTCGACCGACCGTTGGCGGAAGTGGCGCAGCGGCGGGGGGCGACGGTGCGATCGATCGAACCGCGGGTGAGCAGCCCGGTCGGCCTCGTCTACGACACGGCTCGGTTGTCTGCCGCCGGACGTGTCTTCGTCGAGACAGTTCGCGGCAGAGAGTTTTCATGAGGCCGACGTTTCGAGGAACGCCTCCGCGGCCGGAGACAACGGACCCGGCCGGACCACCCACCCGATCGGCCGGGTGATCGGTGGGGAGAAGGATCTGACGACCACGCCTTCGAGCTCGGTCTCGGCGAATCGCCGGGGGAGTACGGTCGCACCCACACCGGCGCGCACCAGTTCCCACAACGCCTGGCGGTGAGCGCACTCCACCACGACGTTTCGAAGCGTGCCGGCCAGGGTGGAGTCGATGAAGGCCCGGCCGAACGTCGTCGACAATTCCACCACCACCGGCAGATCGGCGGCCGCGGACGTCGGCACGGGATCGGGAACGGTCGCGGCGAGCTCCGGCGGAAGAACCAGGGCGATTTCCTGCTCCTGGACGAACCTGGTGTGCAGCGAGGGCGTGGGTTCGCTCAGTTCCGTCAAACCGAGCTCGGTCCGTCCCTCTCGAACAGACTCGACGACATCGGCGAAGCTGTCCGCATCGGCGACATCGAGCACCACGTCCGGAAACTGCGCGTGGAAACGGCTCAGCAATCCCGCGAGAGGGTCGATCGCCAGACTCGACAGTGCTGCCAGTTTGAGCCGGCCGCCGGCCACGTCGCGCACCGCCGCCACCTGGTCGACGGCGAGTTGCACGTCAGACAGGATCTGCCGGGCAGGTGCGAGGAACAATGTCCCGTCGGCGGTGAGAGTCAATCCCCGCCCCGACCGTTCGAAGAGGGTGACCCCGAGTCTGCGTTCGAGGGTTCGGATGGCCTGGGACAACGACGGCTGTGCGACGTACAGGCTCTGCGCGGCGCGGGTCACCGTACCGTGGTCGGCCACCGCCACGAAGTACTCGATCAACCGCAGATCCACCTCACTCAAGCTCAGCTCGGTCACGGCAGCACCACCGGGGCATGAAGAATTGCGGCGCCAGCAACCGACCGAGGGGATCTCATAGGGCACACTTTATGCCCGGCCGACGGGCGGAACAGCGGGTATAGGAAACGGCGATGAAACCGTGCACTGCTAGATCTTTGTAGTCATCTCAGGCTGAGTGATGGACTCGGATGTCCCCGCACCGGCTGGCGACGTCCAACGGTGCTGTCGCACCCGGTGCCCCGATGCGGGTCGCCTGAGAGAGAGACGAATGATGCTGCGTACTCGATTCACCGAAGCCTTCGGGATCCAGTATCCGATTGCCCAGGGTGGCATGCAGTGGGTTGCTCGCGCCGAGCTCGTCGCTGCGGTCGCCAATGCCGGCGCGCTCGGTTTCCTGTCTGCCCTGACCCAGCCGACACCGGAAGCCCTCGTGAAAGAGCTCGCGCGGTGCCGGGATATGACCGACAAACCCTTCGGGGTCAATCTCACCATGTTGCCGGCGATCAACCCGCCGCCTTACGCGGAATATCGCCAGGCGATCATCGAGTCCGGTGTGCCGGTCGTGGAGACCGCAGGCCGAGACCCGTCGCCGCACCTGCCCGCCTTCCGAGCGGGAGGGGTCAAGGTCCTGCACAAGTGCACGAGTGTGCGGCACGCGATCAAGGCCCAAGCGAGCGGTGTCGACGGTGTCAGCATCGACGGATTCGAGTGCGCCGGCCACCCCGGCGAGGACGACATTCCGGGGCTCGTGCTGATCGCCCGGGCCGCACGCTCCATCACCGTCCCGATGCTCGCGTCCGGCGGTTTCGCCACCGGCCAAGGACTGGTGGCCGCGCTTGCCTTGGGGGCCGACGGCATCTCGATGGGCACCCGCTTCATGTGCACCGTCGAGTCGCCGATCCACCGCAACATCAAGGACCGCATCGTGGCCGCGACCGAGCGGGACACCGAACTGATCTTCCGACCGCTGCGTAACACCTCTCGGGTAACCAGCAACCACGTCAGCCGCGAGGTCGTCGAAATCCTCGCCGCGGGCGGAACGTTCGAGGACGTGCGTGAACGGGTCGCCGGTACCCGCGGTCGCGAGGCTTATGAGCTCGGTGACCCGGAGCGCGGCATCTGGACGGTCGGCATGGTGCAGGGCCTCATCGACGACATCCCCGCCGTCGCCGATCTGGTGCAGCGCATCGCCGGGGAAGCCGAGCGCACCATTGCCGACCGTCTTCCGAGCCTGACGGCCACGCCCGGCGTCTAAGGCGAAAATCACTCCCCGAGTTTCCTTTTCGCTACACAATCCTTATGAAAGAAAGTGAGCATGTCATGGGACTACCCCTGATTCGCGACGAGGGCGGAATCCGGTGGATCACCCTCGATCGACCGGAGATCCGTAACGCACTACAGGTAGAAGACCTGGACGTGATCGCCGACGGCGTCCGGTCGGCCGGTCCGGACGTGCGGGCCATCATCCTCTCCGGCACAGGCGACCGCGCCTTCTCGGCGGGGATGCACGTCAAAACCTTCGCCGACGCCACACCGCAGAGTGCCCGCGACAGCATCTCGCGGGTACGTGACTGCGTCGGGGCCATCCGGCTGTCCCCGGTGCCCACCGTGGCGCTGGTCAACGGCTATTGCATCGGTGCGGCCTTCGAAATGGCCCTCGCGTGTGATCTGCGAGTGGCGCATCCCGATGTGCAGTTCGGCTTGCCCGAGGTCAAGCTCGGTATTCCGTCCGTGGTCGATGCTGCGCTGCTGCACCAGTACGTGGGCCTGTCCAAGGCCAAGGAGGTCATCCTGACCGGCGACATGTATCCGCTGGCGGACTTCGCCCACACCGGGATCGCGAACCGCATCGTGGACATCAGTGAGCTGCGCGAGACCGCGCTGGCACTTGCGAAGCAACTCGGTTCGTACACCCCGCAGGTGATGGCCGCGCAGAAGGGACTGTTCGAGACGTGGCTGAACCAGAGCCTCCAGGAGGGCATCGACGCCAGCGTCGACGTCTTCGCCGACCTGTTCGCCCATCCCGAGACTGTCCGCGCGATCGCTCAATACCAGCCCGCTCCGCGAATGAAGGAACACCCATGCCTGTGACTTCTCGTGTCGACGGCAACGTCGCCGTCGTCACCATCGATCATCCTCCTGTCAACGGCCTCGGACACGCGGTCCGCACCGCCTTTCTGCGCGAACTGCGGCAGGCACTGGCGTCGGAGGCCATCCGGGCCGTGGTGGTGACCGGACGAAAAGGATGCTTTTCAGCCGGGGCCGACATCACCGAATTCGGAACCCCCCGTTCGACGGCCGCACCCACGCTGGCCGCGATCATCGGCGAAATAGATGCGTCTACCAAGCCGATCGTCGCCGCTGTCGACGGCACGTGTTTCGGCGGAGGCCTCGAGCTGGCTCTGGCGACGCATTACCGGATCGCCACACCGTCGAGCACCCTCGCCCTGCCGGAGGTGAAACTCGGATTCGTTCCCGGTTCCGGAGGCACGCAACGGCTTCCACGCGCCATCGGCATGGCCGCAGCCACCGACCTCATCACAACCGGAAAGTCGACGGCAGCCGAAGAGCTCGCCAACATCCCCGGGCAGCGACTGTTCGAAGGCGTGTACGAAGGTGACATCGTCGTATATGCCGTGCAGGTCGCGACCCGGATTGCCGACGCTCGTCCCTTACCTCGCCTGCGCGATCTCACCCCCGACGACCGGATCGGGGACAATCAGCTCACCGAGATGCGCGCGACGCTGCGCGCCAAGCATCGAGGACTCGAGGCGCCGATTGCGGCGCTGGACCTGATCGCTCGTTCGGCAACCACACCGTTCGACGAGGCCATCGCCGAAGAGCGCGCCACATTCCTGCGACTGGTCGGCGGCACACAGTCGGCTGGGCTCCGTCACGTTTTCTTCGCCGAGCGCCAGGCACGCAAGATCCCGGACCTGCCTGCGGACACGATCACCCGCCCGATCGAGGCGGTTGTCGTCATCGGGGCCGGCACCATGGGCTGCGGCATTGCCGTGAACTTCCTCGACGCCGGCTTGCCCGTCACCCTGATCGACACCACGCGGGACGCACTCGAACGTGGTCGCCGGACGATCGCCGCAATCTTCGACTCCCGCGTGCACAAGGGAGCGCTGAGCTCGAGCGAGAAGGAGACGCGACTGCTCCGCTTGCGCACCAGCATCGACCTGCACGACGGCGCGAATGCCGACCTCGTCGTCGAGGCCGTCTTCGAGAGTTGGGACGTCAAACGAAGCGTGTTCTCCCGCCTCGATGCCGTGATGAAGCCGGGAGCGATTCTCGCGACCAACACCTCGACCCTCGACGTGGACGAACTCGCGGACGTCACCGAACGCCCCCAGGACGTCGTCGGGTTGCACTTCTTCAGCCCCGCTCACGTCATGAAGCTCCTCGAGGTGGTCCGCGGAGCCCGAACCGCACCCGACGTACTCGCGACCGCGATGACCACCGCCCGCCGCCTCGGCAAGACCGCCGTCGTGTCCGGGGTCTGCGACGGCTTCATCGGCAACCGGATGCTCCAGAGTTACCGCGACGCCGCGGGACGGCTCCTCCGATCGGGCCTGTCGCCGCAGGACATCGACAACGCTATCGAATCCTTCGGATTCGCCATGGGCCCCTACCGCGTGAGCGATCTCGCCGGCAACGACGTCGGCTGGGCCGTCCGCAAACGCCGATACGCCGAGAAGCCCGACATTCCGCACGACACCATCTCCGACACCCTTTGCGAGATGGGACGTTTCGGCCAGAAGACTGGCGCCGGCTGGTACGACTACCCGAACGGAGGGCGAAACCCGGTCCCGAGCCCCGTCGTGGAGGAGATGCTCTCGCGTTTCCGCCCCGGCATCGCCGCAGAGGAACGTCCCAGCGATCGGCAGATCGCCGAACGCCTGGTGTTCGCACTGGTCGACGAGGGCGCCCGAATCCTCGACGAAGGCATCGCCCAGCGAGCGTCCGACATCGACGTGGTCTACGTCTCCGGCTACGGCTTCCCCCGGCACCTGGGAGGCCCCATGTATTACGCCGACCAGGTCGGTCTCGACCGGGTGCTTGCGGAGTTGATCGCCGACAATCCCGACGGCTGGCAGCCGGCGCCGCTGCTGATCCGCCTGGCGAAAGAAGGCGGCACGTTCGGCTGACCACCGCGGCGAACTCAGACGAAGGGAGGGGCAGGGGCCACCCGAACGGGGCGGCCCCTCCCTTTGCCGTGTTCGACCCAGAATGCATCGGGTCGGACC
>NZ_JBHUSF010000325.1:0-10174 GCF_042673295.1 Rhodococcus sp. NPDC057014 | reverse complement strand
CGAAGCGTCGCCCTCGGCATGAACGCATCGGTCAATTCGATTGCGGGCGCGGTGGTGCAAGTACTGATCTTCGCCATCCTCGGCAGTTCCGTGGCCGCTGTCGTGGCCGGCTCACCGGTATACACACCCGAGGCATTCCAGGCGGCCTACCTCACCGCAGGCGCCGTCGGAGCCCTCGGATTGATCGTTTCTCTGCTGATTCCACATGGCCGCCGCCAGCCCAGATCGGAACCCCCGACCTCCGATCCCCAGTCGGATAGCCCCCTCCGGACAGCGCCCGCACCGGCGATCGTGGAGCCGCTGCCAAAGGGACCGTAGATGATTTTGCGCCCGAACGCGGCGGGCAGTCGAGGAATCGGCAAGACATCGGGATGAGCATTGGCCACAAGCCGTGTATCGAGGGTTGTCGGGAGGCCTTGGTCGCCGGTGCCTGATGACGACGATCAGCGAAAGTGCCCAGACGTGCTCGGCGACAGTGCTTACCTGTGAGCGGTGATTGCTGTATCGGTTGGCGTGGTCGGGTGGCGGCTTTGCGGAGGTTTCGGAGCGCGCGTAATGATCCCCGAAGGCGTAGGAGTCCCATCCGGAGTGAGCTCGACGGACCGGTGCAGTAGCCGTTCGAGGATGGCCGCGTCGACGGTGGGGTCACCGAGGACCTCACCCCACTCGCCGACACCACCAGCCCGCACTAACTTCACCAGGCGTGGTGCGTCGATCGCCCGCCACCGGGCCTGGCCGGCCCGACCGGCTTGCAGGTCATCGCCATCCCGGTCGCCTGGCGAACCTCCGCTCCTCGGTGGCTGGCGTCCGCAAACACAATGTCTCAAAAGCCGATTGAAGCTTTGAACCGGCGGCCCGGATCCTCGATTAGGACCTGCTACCCGTAGATCGCGGTGTCGGCGACCTGTCGGCGGTTCTGGGGATGCAGACAATCGGTGTCACGACCCACCGAGGGCGCCACGTTCGCTCCGAGGTCGATCCGACTTGCCGAACAGCAGAACTGTGACGAGACCCCGCGATCGGAGTGCCGTCGCGGAGAACTAAAATCAATTGCGCGTCAGTGTTGTCGCTGTTCAGCAACCCAAGCGGCGATCTGCGCTCGTGAGGTGAATCCGAGTTTTGTCAGGATGTGTTCGACGTGGCCCTGGGCTGTGCGAACTGAAATGACCAGGCGCCCAGCAATGGCTCTGTTAGTCATTCCCTCCGCGACTAGGTCAGCAACTTCACGTTCACGTTTGGTCAGCTCCGTCGAGGGAGTTGTAACGGATTCCGCGGCATTGGGCTGCTCGCCCAAGGCATAGCTGGTCGCGGCATCAAGACTCAACGAGGTCCCTTCACGGTAGGCAGCTTTGTACGCCCGCGGACCTAACACCCGAAGGGCAGCTTGCTCGTATTTCTCATGGTAGTTGGGCAGATGAGGAACGGTCACACTAGAAATCCCTGCCGCTTTACCAAGCATCTGGGCAGCGCCCATCAGCACGGCTGATTGCCGCGCGGTCTTGTCGCTATAACCAACCCATGCCAGTGTTTCCAACGCAGCGGCCGCCATTATCGGATCCTGCTGCTGCCTCGTGAGGCGAACCGATTGGCGCAAAAGAAGGACCGCGCGGTCTCTGTCACCCCCGCGCCATGTGGCGAGGGCCATCGCCCCGGAAGCGATTGACCGATACACGGAATCGCCTCGCGTCTCCGTCATCTCAAGAGCCTTCTTGCAATAGTCCATGGCGCACTCTGAGTTGCCACTACGTTCGTATGCAAGTCCGAGCGCGAGAGTCACCCGTATTTGTGTGCTGATGTCGTTCATCTCTACGCACTTCCCGAGAGCAGCCTCCAAACATGAGCACGCCCGAGGAGAATTACCGTCATATAGTTCAATAAGCCCCTCGGTGAACTCGACGAACATGTGCACGACGGAGTCGTCAGACTCCCCGGCGAGGGCTTTCGCCTGCTTGAATAGGTTAGTAGCCGCTACGCGGTCACCTTGACCCTCAGCCATCGTGCAGTTGCGGTACAGGGCTTTGGCGCGGACAGCTGTCGCGGCACCTGGTCGACTGAGCGCACGATCGAGCCAGTATCGTCCCTCTCCAAGCTGGCCGTGGGAGGCCCAGAACGGCTGCATCGCGGTTGCTAACGAAAGGCCGACCTCGGACCCCATTCCGTCATTTGCAAGACAAAATTCCAGCGCCTCTCGAAGGTTCGGCTGTGCGCGGTCGAGTCGGGCGATCCACTCGAGTTGTCTGGAGCTGATCCACTCTGCATCGGCATCGAGGGCGAGTTGCCGGTACCAGTCTCGATGCCGCTGACCCACCGTGGCGAATTCCCCGAAGTGTTCGAGTTTCTGCTGACCGTAAGTGCGCAGCGTTTCGAGCAGACGGAACCGAACTCCTGTGCCGGCTCCCTCGCGGATGAGGATGGACTTATCGACCAGCGAAGTCAGCACGTCAACCATACCGTCCAGTTCGCAGGCGGAAGCACATACGTATTCAGCACCGTCGAGCTCGAAGGTGCCAGCAAACACAGACAGCTGCGCCCAGAGTCGTTGCTCATCTGAATTACACAGCTCGTAGCTCCAGTCAATACATGACTGCAGAGCCTGTTGGCGGTAGGGGGCGTCGCGGGTTCCACGGGTGAGAAGAGCATACTGATCGGTCAGGCGCTGCAGGATCTGCTCCGGCGACAGCACCCGTAATCGGGCTGCCGCCAGTTCGATGGCCAGCGGTAAACCATCCAGGTGATGGCAGATTTGCGCCACGGTGGCGGTGTTGTCCTCGGTGAGCGCGAAGCCGGGCGCAGCTGCAGCAGCACGATCGACAAAGAGATTGATCGACTCGTACGCGGGTGCACCCTGCAAGTCCGGCCGCCGATTCGGATCGGGAACGGTGAGCGGCGGCACTCTAAGCACCGCCTCGCCACCAATGCCTAAGCACTCACGGCTGGTGGCGAGGATCCGAATCTTCAGGCAGGTCTGAAGGAGAACCTCCGCCGCACGGGCAGTCGCGTCCACGATCTGCTCACAGTTGTCGAGCACCAGAATGAGCTTCTTCGACGCGAGAGCCTCCGTCAGGAGCTCAAGCGCCGGGCGCCCCTGTGGACTCAACCCCAACGCAGCTGCGATCACCCCCGGTAGCAGAGCTCCGTCACGCAGCTCGCCGAGTTCGACCAGACACACCCCATCTGGAAAATCACGCCGTACACCCGTAGCCACCTGCAACGCCAAGCGGGTCTTACCGACCCCGCCGATGCCCGTCAGCGTCACCAATCGTGATTTCGACAGCAGACGCTTCGTTTCAACAAGTTCGGAACGGCGTCCAACGAAGCTTGTGAGCTGCAGGGGAAGACCTCCTCGCGCTGTTGCTACAGCCCGTCCAACCACGCGGTAGCTTGAGCCGGGTGATACCCGGCTCTCTCGGCGAGCTTCGGCTGATCCGACGGCCGGCTTCTCCGACAGCGCCATCTCGTCGACCGGAAATCCGCGGCTAGCTTGAATATCCCGCAGCGTGTCGCCTAGCGCCGCAGGGGAAGGTCGTTCTGATGGGTCCCGAGACATCGCTTGCTCCACCACTGCGGACAGATCTTTACCGTATTCACCGACTTGCAGACCAGGCACCGGTGCGGTCGTGATTCGCAAGAATTGGGCGACCAACTGCTCGCCGCTGTGCCGTTCGAACGCCGCGTGTCCGGTGAGGGCCGCGAACAGCGTGGCGCCCAATCCATAAACATCGGAGGCAGAAGATGGTGGATGGCCGCCAAGTACTTCCGGGGCAGTGAATGAAGGTGACCCTGCAACTGAGCCCTCGGTGGTTTCGAAGCCCCCCGCGAGGCGTGCGATCCCGAAGTCCGTCAGCACGGGCTCTCCGTAGTCAGTGAAAAGGATGTTGCCAGGTTTGACGTCCCGATGCAGAATGGCCGCACGGTGAGCGCTCTCGAGCGCACCCGCAGTCTTCACTCCGAGCCGTAGGGTCTCCTCCATCGTAAGGGGACCCTGATCACGAATTCGGGTGTCTAGCGAGCCCCGGGAGTAATACGGCATCACCAGATAGGGGCGGCCAGTGTTTGTGGTTCCGATCTGCAGCACCGCGACGATGTTTGGGTGACCTGTCAGTCGCCCCATGGCCTGTTGTTCCCGCACGAACCGCTCTCGGTTCTCGCCCTCGAAGTCCGCGGTCAGAATCTTCACCGCGACGACGCGGTTCAATTCGATCTGGGTACATCGGAACACTGCACCAAAACCGCCACGGCCGATTTCCAGGGCATCGCCAAACCCGACGTCTTCTAGTTCCGCCGTGACCTCAAAGCGTTGAGTCTTCGACGGGTCGATTTCGCCCATCCATGGGACCTCGTACTCCAGTAGTTCAGCCCCTCCCAGGATATCGTCGCTGACGCCGAAAAGGTGGGCGATTTTTGGCCCATTCTCCAAGAAAACCAACTGGTTGGTGCTGTATCGTCCTCTCGGGGTGGCCCCGTGGAACTATCCACCTTGCCGATGGCTGCCTGGAAGATTGGCACATCCTCGCCGCAGGCAACACCCTGGTGATTAGGTCGTCCGAGCAGGTCCTTCGACGAGACTGAAGTTTGCTGAACTCGTCGGCAACCTGCTGCCTGCCGAACGCTGAACGTTGTCACTGGTGCCGGACCAAGAACGTCCCCCGACAGTCACGACAACCCCAGCCGCATCGACCCCGGCACCGTCTCAGGGAACTCGCATCTGGTGCTCGCGAACCAGGCGCCGTGGGTGAATTCAAGGGCTCCGGAAACGGCCGCGATCTGTTTATCTACGTACTCGATGACTACACCCGTGCCAAGCACGTCATGCACAACCATGGGCGCTGACCCCCAGTCTTACCGTGGCGATAACCACGAATCTAGACTTTGATACGTGGTAGTCCCCCAAGAACTTCGCTTCAGCCAGCAGAGACCGGTCCTTGTCGTCGATTTCGGCGCGCAATACGCGCAACTGATCGCGCGACGGGTGCGTGAGGCGAACGTCTACTCGGAGGTGGTTCCACACACCGCCACCGTCGAGGAGATTACCGCCAAGAACCCTCTAGCGATCGTGTTGTCGGGTGGGCCGTCGAGTGTGTACGCAGACGGGGCGCCGCACCTCGACCCGGCACTGTTCGAACACGACATCCCCGTTTTTGGGATCTGTTACGGATTCCAAGCGATGGCCGGTTCACTCGGTGGCACCGTCGCGCATACCGGCACACGAGAGTACGGTCGCACGGAACTCCAAGTGACCGGAGGCGTGTTGCACGACGGCCTGCCCGCGCGGCAGCCGGTGTGGATGAGTCACGGTGACGCCGTCACGGAGGCGCCCGCGGGATTCGAGGTGACAGCTACGAGCGAGGGTGCCCCGGTCGCCGCGTTCGAGGACCGCGCGCGCAAGCTCGCCGGCGTTCAATACCACCCCGAGGTCCTGCACTCGCCTCACGGCCAGCAGGTGCTGAGCCGCTTCCTTCACGAGATCGCGGGCATTCCACCGACCTGGACGCCCGCCAACATCGCCGATGCGCTGATCGAACAGGTGAAGGAGCAGGTCGGCGACGGCAAGGCGATCTGCGGTCTGTCAGGCGGCGTCGACTCGGCCGTAGCGGCCGCGCTCGTCTTGCGGGCGATCGGTGACCGACTCACCTGTGTGTTCGTAGATCACGGTCTGATGCGTGCCGGCGAGCGGGCGCAGGTGGAGCAGGACTTCGTCGCCGCCACCGGTGCCAAGCTCATCACCGTCGACGCCGCTGATACCTTCATCGGTGAGCTGGCCGGGGTGTCCGAACCGGAGGCCAAACGCAAGATCATCGGCCGCGAGTTCATCCGGACGTTCGAGGGCGCCGTCAGCGAAGTGCTGGGGGAGAGCGCCGCGAACGGCGAAACCGTCGACTTCCTCGTCCAGGGAACGCTGTACCCGGACGTCGTGGAGTCGGGCGGCGGTACCGGCACCGCCAACATCAAGAGCCACCACAACGTGGGCGGGCTGCCCGAAGACCTGCAGTTCACTCTCGTCGAGCCGCTGCGACTGCTCTTCAAGGACGAGGTGCGTGCGGTCGGTCGGGAGCTCGGCTTGCCCGAAGCGATCGTGGGGCGTCAGCCATTCCCCGGTCCGGGCCTTGGCGTCCGCATCATTGGTGAGGTCACCCGAAGTCGGCTGGAGATCTTGCGCCACGCGGATTCGATCGCGCGCGAAGAATGCACGGCGGCTGGATTGGACAACCAGATCTGGCAGTGCCCGGTGGTGCTCCTGGCCGACGTCCGCAGCGTCGGTGTCCAGGGCGACGGCCGGACGTATGGTCACCCTATCGTGCTGCGTCCGGTCTCGAGCGAGGACGCGATGACCGCCGACTGGACGCGGTTGCCGTACGACGTCCTTGAGCGGATCTCGTCTCGGATCTCCAACGAGGTCGCCGACGTCAACCGCGTGGTGCTGGACATCACGAGCAAGCCCCCGGGAACCATCGAATGGGAGTAGACCGAAGGGATTCGGATGACTGCGACCTGAGGATCCGCGACGCCCGTGTTGCAGCTCCGATGCGAAATGCGCACGAGTGCTACGAATTTGACTATTCGTGACGTGGGAATGGGCACCTCCGGAACAACCGAGGGGTTTCGCCCGCCGGGAGCACCCTTCCTGGGCAAGGTGAGGTTCCGTACCGACGACGTCGTCATCCGCTGATCGAGCCGTGGCCGCAGGCATCGCCGATGATCGCGGTGCCCCGACCGACCTGCAACTCGGCGGTCGCGGCCTGCAAGCAGTGCCTGTGTTCAAGCGGCACCGGGTGAAATGTCGACGGTGTTGGCGGCGCCAGCCGGCGGTCGGGTCGGCACCGAGCCGGGGTAAACTCGAGTCGTGCCTGGACAGGGGGAGAGCGTGCGGACGGAGCCGGAACAGGCGCCTACCCCTCCCGCCGCCGTCCCGACCCGTCCCCCGGGCGTCGTCGCCGCGCCGCTTGCCGAACAGGTCTTTGACACCCTGCGGGGGTGGATCGTCAACGGTCAACTGCCTCCCGGCCGCCGGCTGGCAGTGCGGGAACTCTCCGAGATGGTTGGCACCAGTGCGATGCCGGTGCGCGAAGCAGTGCGCGGACTCGTGGAGGCCGGACTCGCCGTTCACGAACCGTACAAAGGCGCTCGGGTCCGAGGACTCGATGTGGGCGAACTCGAGCATGCCTATGACGTGCGCATTCTGCTCGAAGGTGAAAGCGCCCGTCTCGGGGCTGTGGCTGCGGGGCCGGACGTAGTCGCACGCATGCAGGAGCACTGGCTGCTGCTCGAGGAGGCGGCTCGCGTCGGGGACGTGACCGAGGCGCTGCGACGGGACGAGCTCTTGCTCGACGAGCTCTACACGGCTACCGGCAACGACGTTCTCTCTGAGATCATCCACGGACTGTGGGATCGGTGCCGCCCCTACAAGGTGCTGTGGGCCAGTGACGCCGCCAGCCGAGGGGACGTTCACATCTGGCACTACAAGCCGGAGCTGATTGCCGCGGTCGACGTCAACGACGGGGCGGCAGCGGAGCAGGTCCTGCGGCGGTCGTACACGGCCGCGAAGAGCTCGCTGCGCGCGTTGCTCACCCGCGTATCGCGCTGACCGACTTCAGCGGCAAGAAACCTCGACAGCAACCCGAATTGCGGCCGTTCACCGAGACCTAAGCGATATTTGATCGAAAATCTCCTTTTCCTTGACTTCGATATTCGATCAAATCTAGAGTGGCTGGTGTCACATCGACGACATCCTGCAAGCCACGCAACAGCATCCCGGAGGTTTCTTTTATGACCAGTACGAACGGTCTCGTCGAGCGGGAATTGGTCCGCCTGAAGTCGACCCCGGCCTCGGCGCCCTACTCTGCGGCCGTCGCGCTGGGGGATCTGGTCTGGACGAGTGGCGCGTTGCCGGTCGAGGCCGACGGCAGTACGTCGGAGGATTTCGCCACTCAGGTCCGCACGGCCCTGTCGAACCTGGAGGCCTCGCTCCGCGCCGCCGGCGCGGACTGGTCGACGGTGCTCAAGATCAACGGCTACGTCGCCGATATCGAGAAGCTGCCCGAACTCAACGAGGTCTACACCTCGGTGGTGACCGTGCACGGCGCGCCGGCCCGCACCACGGTCGAGGTCTCCCGCTTCCGCGGTCGCACCGCGGTCGAGTTCGACGCCGTCGCTTACCGCCGACAGACCTGAGCAGCACCACCTCTCGCAATCGCATCCACGAAGGGTTCTCACCATGATCGACGCCTCCGAGTCCAGCGCAACGCGATCTACTCGCGCCGCCGCGCCGTCGGTCGCGCCCACCCTGAGCGCTCCGCTGTCGGCGCAACTGAAGCACCGGGTGTCCTCGTCGCTGCTCGCCGACCAGGTCTTCGAGGCACTGCGCGGCTGGATCGCGCAGGGGGAGTGGGAACCGGGTAAGCAACTGCGGATCCGCGAAGTCGCCGCACAGGTGGGCACCAGTGACATGCCCGTCCGTGAGGCCTTCCGGCGACTGGAGCAGGCCGGTCTGATCGTCGTCGAACCGTACCGCGGCGCGACAGTGCGGGTGCTGAGCATCGACGAGCTCGAACACGTCTACGACATCCGCATCATGCTCGAGCCCGCCGCCGCCCGCGACGGTGTGGAACGCTGCGACGACGGTGTCCTGGAGCAGATGCACCACCACTGGGGACTGCTGCAGGCGGCGTCCGAACGCGGTGACGTGGTCGAAGCCGTCCGGCAGGACGAACACCTACTGATGGCGCTGTACTCCGCCGGCCCCAATGACGTGCTCCTGAAGATGGTCCGCGAGCTGTGGGATACCTGCCGTCCGTACAAGAGCCTCTGGGTGACCAACGCCATCGAGCACGGACTGGCCACCTGGAGTCATATCACGCACCTGCTCGACGCGGTCGAACGCCACGACAGCGACGCCGCTCACAGCATTCTCGACCGGACCTACCGTGACGCCCGCGCCACCGTCCGGCAACTACTCGACACACAGTCAGGAAGAAACCAGTGAGGACCACCGTCGTCGGTGCGGGAGTTATCGGACTCTCGTGCGCATACGAACTCTCCGAACTCGGCCACCAGGTCACCGTCGTCGATTCCGGGGCCGTCGGTGCCGCGGCATCGGCCGGCAACGCCGGCTGGGTGACCCCGTTCCTGTCCACCCCCCGCGCCGCACCGGGTGCGGTCCGGGACGCGCTGCGCAGCTTCACCAGCACCGAGGGACCGGCCCGGATGCGCCCACACCTCGAACCCGCTTTCGCCGGCTGGATCACGAAGTTCCTGCGCGCGAGCACCAAGAAGCGGAACGCGAAAAGCACTGCCGCCCTGCAGGACTTCGCCCGACCCGCGCACAGCTACTTCGATTCGCTGATCGAGCGGGGCGTGAGCTTCGAGCAGTACACCGACGGGCTGGCGGTGGTGTTCAAGGAGGAGGAGAACCTCGTCCACTACGAACAGATCGTCACCAAGATGCGTGCGCTCGGCTACGTGGGCAGCGTCAAGGTCTACCGCGGTGAGGACGCCGCCGAGTTCGACCCGGCGATCCGCCGCGACCTCGCCGGTGCGCTGCACCTCGAGAGCGAACGGCACGTGCGGCCCGAGACGTTGTGTCAGGGGCTGGCGAAATGGGTGCAGGCAGGCGGCGGCGAGGTCGCCGAACACGATGCGGTCACCGCGATCACGGCCCGCAGCAGCGGCCAGTGGATGGTGACGACCGAGTCCGGGCGGGAGATCGTCGCCGACAACGTCGTCGTCGCCGCCGGCTACCCCAGCCGCACCCTGCTCGCCCCGCTCGGAGTGACGGTGCCGCTCGAAGCGGCGAAGGGCACCAGCATGACCGCGCTCGGCGAGGGCACCGCCCCGGCGCATCCGCTCAAGCTGTACGAGAACATGGTGGCCTGCTCACCGTTCGGCAACGCCGTGCGGCTGTCGGGAACCTTCGACATCGGCAATCGCGATTTCACGCTGAACCAGAAGCGCCTCGACATGGTGGTGCGGCAGGGCCTGAGCTTCCTCGAGGACTGGCGCCCCACCGACGTCGAAATCCAGTGGGTCGGTCACCGTCCCACCTCCGCCGACGACCTGCCGATCATCGGCCCGGTCCCCGGGCCGGCGGGCCTGTACCTGGCCACCGGCCACGGCACCCTCGGGGTGACCCTCGGCCCCGTCACCGGCGCCCTCGCCGCCAAGGAAATCGCGCGTCACG
>NZ_JBHUSF010000324.1:0-10192 GCF_042673295.1 Rhodococcus sp. NPDC057014 | reverse complement strand
CGCATCGCCCGGTACCACGTCGTGAACACGGCGACGAGCGGTCGCTCGTGCCGCCCGGCCAGGTCGTCCGCAGCGGCGGCGTGCTCGTCGGCGCCGGCGAAGTCGCCGAGCGCCCCGAGCGCCTGAAGACGAACGAGATGCCCGAGTACCTCGAAGTTCACGAACCCGTGTCGCACCGACAGCGTGATCAGTTCCCGGCCGATCGCATCCCGCTCGGGGGCCAGGCCCGAGCGGTGGAACGTGTGCATGAAGATGCCGTTGAGCGCGGACGCGAGCAGCGCCGGGTCGTCGAGTGCGCGGGCGATCGCCTCGGACTCCCGGGCGGCCCGCAACACGCGGTCGCCCGGTGTCCCGCGGGACTCCAGGGCGATCGTGGCCAGCAACCGAGCACGGGCGGTGTCGTGGTCACCGGGCGACAGCCGTGCGAGCGTGCGTTCGGCTGCGGCGACGATCAGCGCCGCCTGCCCCGGGTCGTCGGAGCGCGTCCAGATGGCGGGGACGTCGTAGGCCCCGATCACGCGGGCGGTGAGTTCGGGGTCGCCCAGTCGTTCGGCGGCGACGATCGTCGCGAGCCGTTGCTCCCGGGCCGCCGCGAGACCGCTGCCGCCGGCCACGGCGAGGCTGCGCAGCAGCCCGACCGTCGATTCAAGTCGCGCCCGGGCACCGGACGCCACCGTGCGGTCGTAGGCGGCGGCCGCGCGCTCCCACATCCGGTCGGGGTCGAGTTCGAGGCGGTCGTCGCGGCGCAGGATGTCGGTCTCGAGGGACGTCAGCTGCGGGCTCGGGTCGATTCCCAGCTCCTCGGCGAGCAGCTCCCGCGCCCGGCGCAACACGGCCAGTGCCTCACCCTGGCGGCCGGAGCGGTAGAGGGCGAGGGCCAGCAGCCGCCACGCCCTTTCCCGCCAAGGGTGTTCGGCCACAAAGGCATCGAGGTCCGGTACGGCCTCGGCGGCGAGCCCGGCGGCCAGCCGGGCCTCCGCCCGCCGCTCCACCGCGGACAGTCGCAACTCCTCGAGCCGCGTCCTGTCGGCGTGGGCCCACGACTCTCCGGCGAACTCCGCGTACGACGGGCCGCGCCACCACCCCAGCGCTTCCTCCAACAGTTCGAGGGCCCGCCCCGGTGCGGCGGTCGCGGCCTCGGCGACCGCGTGCTCGAACCGCCACGCGTCCACGGACTCCGGGCCGGCCCGGAGCGCGTACCCGGGACCGTCGGTGACGAGCAGCCTCGCGGCGGTGCGGGCCGCGCGCTGTGGCTCGAGGGCGCGTCGCAGTGCGGAGACGAACGTGCGGACCGCGCCCTTCGCTCCGGCGGGCGGGTCGACCCAGAGGTCGTCGACGATGACGCCGACCGGGACGACCCGTCCGCGGGCGACGATCAGGCGGGCGAGCACCGCCCGGTGACGTGGTCCCTTCAGCTCGACGGGGCCGCCCGTCTCGTCCCACGCGACCACCGGCCCGAGCACACCGAACGTAGGAGTCACTCCGCCACGGTATAGCGCTCATCGAATGCTCATCGACCGCCCCGAGACTGGACGAGAACCACCCCGAGCACGGAAGGCCACCACCCATGACCCCTGTCATCCCCGGATTCGACTACCAGCGCGTGACCGTCGCCGACGACGTGGACCTGCACGTCGCGGTCGGCGGTTCCGGCAGCCCGATCGTCCTGCTGCACGGTTTCCCCCAGACGCACCTGATGTGGCGGCACGTCGCCACCGACCTGGCCGCCGAGCACACCGTCATCTGCCCGGACCTGCGCGGCTACGGCGCCAGCGGCAAACCCGCCGAGACGGACGGCACCGTCTACTCGAAGCGGACGATGGCCGCCGACGTCGTCGCGCTCGCGAAGGAACTTGGCCACGACCGGTTCGCGCTGGCCGGGCACGACCGCGGCGCGCTGGTCGCCATCCGCGCCGGACTCGACCACCCCGATGCGATCAGCCATCTCGCATCGCTCGACGTGCTGCCCACGTTGGACATGTGGGACATCCTGCACGGCGCGGACGCCGCGGTCGCGTTCCACCTGTACCTGATGGCGCAGCCGCCCGGCCTGCCGGAGCAGATGATCGGTGCGAGCGCCGACGCGTTCTTCGGCCACTTCCTCGACGCCTGGACCGCGGATCCCGACGCGATGCCCGCCGACGTGCGTGCGGAGTACCTGCGGGCGTCCCGCGACGCCGTGCCGTCGATCGTCGCCGACTACCGGGCGTCGGCGGGCATCGACGTCGAACACGACCGGGCGGACCGGGCCGCCGGGAACCACCTGCGGATGCCCGTCACCGTCGTCCAGCAGGACTGGGGCAGCGTGCTCGGCTACGACGCCGCGGGCCTCTGGCGGGCCTGGGCACCCGACTTGGTGCACGACGCCCTCGCCGCGGGTCACTTCATGGCCGAGGAAGCGCCCAGGGACATCGTCGAGGCCGTGCGTGCGCTTCTGAAGAGGTGAACGCCGAAACAGGTTGTACAGCAGCATGATAGAGACAATCTGCGCAGCGGCGTAGACTCGCCGGGGAGCCTGGTCGGTCGCCACGGCCGACCTTTCGGCACGATCGGGAGGTATTCATGCGCACCGACGGGGATTCCTGGGACATCGTCAGCAGTGTGGGGCTCACGGCACTGGGGGTGGCGACGTTCCGGGCGCTGGAAACCGGCCGTCCCGATGCGCTGATCCGCGACGACTACGCGCCGTGGTTCGTGGAGGCCGCGGGCGAACCGCATTTCACCGGGCTGCTGGCCGACCCGTCCTCGCTGGGAGACACACCGTTCTCCGGTTTCATGGGGTTCCGGACCCGGTTCTTCGACGAATTCTTCCTGACGGCCGCGGCGGACGGCGTGCCGCAGGCGGTGATCCTCGCAGCCGGGCTGGATGCGCGGGCGTATCGCCTCGATTGGCCGGCGGGCACGACGGTGTTCGAGGTCGATCAGCCGAAGGTGCTGGAGTTCAAGGGGGAAGTGCTGTCCGAGCACGATGCCCGGCCGAAGGCCGATCGCCGCGCGGTGCCGGTCGATCTCCGGGACGATTGGCCCGCCGCCCTCCACGCCGCAGGCCTCGACCCAGCCAAGCCCACCGCGTGGTCGGCCGAGGGACTGCTCGCGTACCTGCCGGGCGCGGCACACGACGCGCTGTTCGAGCGGATCGACGAACTGTCGAGTCCGGGTAGCCACCTCGCCGTGGACAACTTCGCACCGGGCACCGACGCGAAGCGGTTCGACGAGATCAGGAAGAAGTACTTCGACAAGGACCCGTTCGGCGACCTCGACATCACCCAGTTGTTCTACGGCGACGAGCGCGCCGACCCGGAGCACTGGTTGACCGAGCACGGCTGGTCGGTGCGGAGTTATTCTCCGTTCGCGCTGGCCGAATCGTACGGTCGGCCCGCCCCCGAACTCCCGGAGGAACTCGCGGACCTGGCCGATCGCGCGACCTACCTGACGGCAGTGAAGACCGGATGAGTCAGCCCCGCTCGGCGGCGAGTTCCTCGAACAGCGTCGGGTCGTGGGCGGAGAAGACCCGGACCCGCGGGGCCTTTTGATTGTTCAGTTCCCGGAGCCGGCGGTGGTTGCCGCGGATCTTCGAACGGTCCACCGCGATCAGCTCTTCCATCACCCGCAGGGCGCGACCGGCGGTTCCCGGTGGCACCTGCCCGGGGGCGGCGACGGTGCTGCGGTGGTAGAACGCGTCGCCCGCATGCAGCAGCCAGCCGCGGTCGCCGGTGTCGACGGCCACCGCAGCGTGTCCCCGGGTGTGCCCGGGCATCGGGACGAGCACGATGCGGTCGCGGACCCCGTCGATCGGATGTGCGCCGGAGAAGCCGAGCACGGATTCGCCCGGCCCCGAGTAGGTGTGCGTCGTGGGCCGCGGGGTGAGCTGGGCCGGACGGTACCGCACCTTCTCCCGGAACGACGAACGCTGCTCCGACGCAGCCTCTTCCGCGGCGGTGGTGTGCAGGGTGGCATTCGGGAAGTCGGCGACCCCGCCGATGTGGTCGAAATCGAGGTGCGTCGCGACGATGTGGGTCACGTCCGAGGAATCCAGCCCCAGCTTGTCGAGTTGGCGGACCGCAGTCTCCGACTCGCGGAACCGGGCGCCGGTCAGCTTGGCGTACTTGCCGACGCGACCGGTGGGGTCGGCGACATCCGCCAGCCCGAAACCGGAGTCGACCAGCACGATGCCCGCGTCGGTCTCGCATGCCAGCACGTGGCACACCAACCGCCCCACGAGCGCCGAGGAGAACGAGCCGCAATTGAGGTGGTGTACCCGCATGGGCGTTCACGCTAGCCGAGTCGGCCTCCGCGGGCGCCCGATTACACCGCGACCGGGAACTTACACCGCGACCGGGGACGAGGCCTGCGCCCAGAACCGTTTCGGTATCCGCCCGGCGGTCCGGGCGCGGCGTCCGGCGGTGACCGCCCCGGCCATCGCTGCCGCCATCAGCGGCGGGTTCGCCGCCCTCGTCACCGCCGAGGCGAGCAGGACGGCGTCGCAGCCGAGTTCCATCGCCAGCGCCGCATCGCTCGCGGTGCCGATCCCGGCGTCGAGGATGACCGGAATGTCCGTGCGCGCGACGATCATCTCGATGTTGCGGGGATTGGAGATGCCGAGCCCGGTCCCGATCGGCGACCCGAGTGGCATCACGGCGGCGCACCCGGCATCGACCAGGCGCTGCGCGAGCACCGGATCGTCGTTGGTGTACGGCAGCACGACGAAGCCGTCGTCCACGAGTTGTTCTGCTGCCGACACGAGTTCGATCCCGTCGGGGAGCAGCGTGCGCTCGTCGGCGATCACCTCGAGCTTGATCCAGTTGGTGCCCAGTGCCTCCCGGGCCAGCTGCGCCGTCAGCACCGCCTCCGCGGCGCCGCGGCACCCGGCGGTGTTCGGCAACAACGCAATGCCCAGCCGATCGAGCAGTTCGAGCAGACCGGTTCTCCCGACGGCATCCACCCGGCGCATCGCCACCGTCGTCAGTTCGGTGCCGGAGGCGATCAGCGCCTCTTCGAGAACCGCCAGGTTCGCCGCACCCCCGGTGCCCATGACCAGTCGCGACGAGAAGTCCCGGCCCGCGATCGTGAGTGCGTCGGTGTGAGTGCGCATAGGTACCTCTCCGATCGGCTCGAGTACCCGAACCCTACGGTCGAACCGCCTCCGACGTCAGAGCCACTTGTGTGCTGCGTCATAGGTCCAGATTGGACCCCTGCGTCGCCGTTCTTCTGGATCTTCTGGACCCGTACCAGATGCCGCAGAGTTGTGGGTCGGATGAGCTGAGTGGCACACGCCGCGACGTCACGATCGGAGCAGACATGAACACGATGGTCGCCAGCTGGAACCGCACCGCGAGGTCGAGGGAGGAGCAGCGCCTGGCCGCGGAACTGGAGGATGCCCGGCGACGCATCATCGAACTCATGGGCCAGCTCGCCGAAACCGTGCGCAGCCGTGACGCTTTGAGCGACCGGATGCAGGTGATGGCGTGGAACGCCCGGTGGGGCCGCGGACCCGTCGGATTCGGAGGGCTCTGATCCGGGCGCTACAGCCACGTGGTCGGGCGGATCAGATTCGCGAGATCCACCAGCGTGTACCGGTGCCTGCGCTCGGGGGCCTTGCGGGCGAGGGCCCGGAGCGCCGCCTCCGCCCCGGTGCGCAGACCGCGCTCGGTGAACGGCACCCCGAGGATCCTCGTCGCCTCTGGCACGCCGCCGGCGTGTAGCCAGTCCACGGCCACGCCGAGAACGAGGACGCGGGTCTGGAGCGCGCGACGCTCGTCGTGGGCGAGCAGTTCGACCCGGCGGGCCGCCTCCTGCAGATCCCGTTCGCTCACCTCCGCGAGGGGCCGATCGTGGACGAGCATCAGCACACTCGTCAACCGCGCCTCGGCGTAGTGCCGGGACGTCGGCGGCACCTCGTCGAGCGCCTCCACCGCGTTCACCCGGTCGTCGCGGTGCTCGAGTTGCCGTGCCAGGCCGAACGCCGCACTGACCGCGCCGTGATCGGTGCGCCACACCGTGCGGTAGTACTTCTCGGCGGTCCCGCGCCACCGCCCGAGGTTCTGGCCGGCGCGGTATTCGCACCACATCTCGGACGTCGCCGCGAGCGCGAGTTTCGGGGCCTCCTCGCCCGGCAGCGCCGTCAGGACCGAATCGAAGCGGGTGAACGCCTCCTCGAAATCGCCGCCCACCAGAGCGCACAGCCCGGTGTGCCAGTCGACGCGCCACGTGTCCTCGAGTTCGTGGTCGAGGGATTCGAGGATGGTGGCGGCATCACGCGGCTGCCCGAGGTCGAGGTGCGCCCGCACCTCGGCGAGCGGGATCTCGATGCTCGTGGACTCCACACCCTCCTTCGCCGCCACCTCCTTCGCCCGGTGCAGCGAATCGAGGAGTTCCCGCGGCCTGCTGTGCACGACGGACAGCAGCGGGGCAGCCGGATCGTCGGGGTCCACCAACGGAATCGGCAGTGCCCGAACGATGCTCATCGCGCTGATCCGTTCGTCCCGGCGATGCCCGTCCACGTAGACGTCGGTCCGGCTGATCGTGAGGTCGGTCCCGAACGTCGTGCGCTGCGGGCTGAAACGGTGGGACAGTCCCGGCTGCGGGTTTCCGGTCCGCTGCGCCCGCACCTCGCGCAGAACACCCTCGAGCTGCGTCGACATCTCGTCGGCCGAGGCGAAACGCTTGGCCGGGTCGGGGTGGATGGCCCGCAGCAGCAGCCGCTGGTAGAACTCGTATTCCGCCAGCAGCGGCGCCGCCTCCGGAGACGGCAGGCCGTCTACGTAACAGCCCCCGGCGGTGGGCATGTCGAGGGTCAGCACGGCGAGCGTGCGCCCGACGGTGTAGATGTCCGACGCGACGGTGGGCCCGGTGGAAGCGATCTCGGGGGCTTGGTAACCCTGTGTGCCGTAGATGTATCCGTGATCGCCGATCCTGGCGACCGCGCCCATGTCGATGAGCTTGAGCTGGTTGTAGTCGTCGCCGATCATGATGTTCTCGGGCTTGAGATCGTTGTACACCAACCCCATCGAGTGCAGGTATCCGAGCGCGGGCGTGACCTCGAGGAGGTAGCGGATGGCATGCTCCACCGGCAGCCTCGGCTTCGGGTCGTCGGGCGCCGCCTCCTCCTTCAGTTCGGTGAGCACGTCCCGCAGGGTCCGGCCCCGGACGTACTCCATGACGATGTAGCCGACGGGATTGCCGTCCATCCCAGGGTGTTCGACGAAGTTGTAGATCTTGACGATGCTCGGATGCGTCACCTCGGCGAGGAACCGGCGCTCGGCGAGCGCCACTTCCTGGGCCTCCGGGTCGCCCGAGTGCAGCAGGCCCTTGAGGACGACCCAGCGGTCGCTGACGTTGTGGTCGAGCGCGAGGTAGATCCAGCCGACGCCGCCGTGGGCGAGGCACCCGAGGACCTCGTACTGACCCGCCACCAGCTCGCCCGCCTCGAGTTGCGGGGCGAACGAGAATACGGTCCCGCAGTGCGTGCACACCCCCTCCGTGTCACCCGGCCGGGCCGCGGTGGACCGTCCGACGGGCCGCTTGCAACGGTCGCAGTACCGTTTGTGCTCGGCGAGAACGGGATTGGTCAGGAGCATCGACAGGTCGGAGGTGTGGGCGGCGTCCGGCTCGGTGCGGGACGAGGGGACGTCGTCCTCGTCGTCGTCCGCGAACGGGTCGAACCGCACACCCCGCGTGGATTCCGGTTCGTCCATCGGCGTTCGCCTGGTCTCGTCGCTCACGGTCGATGACACCTCAGTCCCGGTAGGTGGCGGTCGGCGGTCCGGTGACGGGTCCCAGCACCGTCAACCAGCTGTCGTAGAGCCTCATCCACGTTCCGTCTGCGCGCATCCGATCCAGCGTCCCGTTCACGAAGCGCACCAGATCCTCGTTGCCCTTGTTGACCCCGATACCGTACGGCTCCGACTGCAGCGGCGGGCCGACGATCTCCAGATTCGGATCCTGCTCGGCGAGCCCGGCCAGGATGGAGTCGTCGGTGCTCGCGGCGTCGGCCCGGCGCTGCTGGAGCGTCACGAGGCAGTCGTCCCAGTCGGGCACCGTCACGATCGTCGCCGTGGGCTGCACCCGGCGAACGGTGTCCAGTGAGGTGGTGTCGGCGACGGTGCAGACGCGCTTGCCCGCCAGATCCTCCGGGCCGGAGATACCGGAGACCTTCGGCACCAGCAGTCGCTGGTACGCCTGGAAGTACACGGTGGAGAAGGCGACGCGCTCGGACCGTTCACACGTGATCGTCGTGCTCTTGACCACGATATCCACGGCCTTCTTCTCGAGGGCGTCGAAACGGTCGCCCGACGTGAGCAGGCGAAAGTCGACGCGGGAGGGGTCGCCGAACAGGTCCCGCGCCATCTCACCCGCGACGTCGACGTCGAATCCCATCAGCATGCCGGTGGTCGGGTCCCGGAAACTGAACAGGTTGGTGTTCTGGTCGATCCCGACGACGAGCCTGCCGCGTGCGGTGATCTCGGCCAGCGCACTCCCCGGCGCCCGCAGGTTCGGCGCGGTGACCGGGCGCAGACTCGCCAGCGCGCCGCAGGAGTCGGGTGCGGGTGGCTCCGCGGGCACGTCGCCGGTCGGCGGATGGATCTGAAGCCCGTTCGTCAACGGCTGTTCGGAGTAGTCGCCGCTGGCGATGGGAGTGAGGGGTTGCGGGGCGGCGCATCCGGCCGCGAGAACCGTGGCCGCGGCAGCCGAAAGGATGAGGACGCGCGGGCACGTCCGCTGTCTCGGTCGCCTCACCCGCGTCATCAGTGGTACTCGTTCAGTCTGGGCCAGATCCCCCCACCGACGGCGAACCCGCAGAGTACGCCGATCACCATGCTACCGACCGCGAGCAGCGACAACGAGCGAAAGGACTCGGTCATTCCGTCGAGTTCCTCGCCGCGGAAGCTGTCGATACCGTGCTGCAGCGCCTCGTCGAGGGCCGCGAACGTCGCGGGAGACGCGGAGTCCGCCGGGCCTATCGCGACGGCCGTCGCCCCCGGGTAGTCCCCCACCTCCAGCCTCTGCTCCAGCATCTCGTGCGCGTGCCGCCAGTCGCCGAGCGCCGTCACCGCCTCGTCTATCGGCTGCGTGGCTCCCGGTTCGTGAGAACCGCCCTGCAGCCCCGCGAGGACGTCGGCCAGCGCGGCGGAGCGGCGGGCGTAGTCGATCTCGGACTGTTCGTCGGAGCCACGCTGCAGCAGCGCGAGGGTCTCGTCGGCCCGGGCCTGCTGAGCGAGGATCCGCGCCTGGGTGATCGTCGCGAGTGGTTGCGCCCCTTCGGTTCTCGCGCGGTTCGTGGCCGCGGTGGAGACCAGGGCGGCGCCGGCCAGCCAGATCAGGAGGGTGGCGGCGAGCAGAGACGCGACGACCAGGCCGGGGTTGATGCGGCGTTTGCTCTTGCGCGCCAGGTACACCTGCGCGAGGACGAGCGCGACGAGCAGGGCGACGGTGGCGGCGAACGCGACTCTGGGGAGCCGTCCGGTGAGGACCTGGGTGTCGGCGACGGCCCTCGACTGCTCCGAGTACAGACGCTGGGCGGCCGGCAGGATCGTGTCCTGCATCATCGAGGAGGCGTCGCTGAGGTACGCGACGCCGACCGGGTTGCCCGAGCGATTGTTGGCGCGGGCCGTCGCGATCAGCGTGGTGTACGCGGCGAGGTTCCGGGACACCTCGGACAACTGGCCGAGGGCGGCGGCGTCGGTCGAGTCGACCCCGTTCGACGCGGTGACCAGCGCATTCGACGCGTCCCCGATCGCCTGGTTGTACCGGTTGCGGACGGCGATCGGCTCGACGCCGCCCGAGATGAACGACGTGGCCGCCGCGGCGTCGGCGATGGACAGCGAACTGTAGAGCCGTTCGGCCGCGTAGGTGAGGGGTTCGGTGTGCGTGCGCAGCGTCTCGATGCGTTGTTGCCGGGCGCCGATCGCCGCCGACGTGACCGCCCCGGTCGCCAGCGCCGCGGTGACGAGCACGATGCCCAGCACGGACAGCCGTCCCGGGGTCGAGACGAGGAATTCCCGCCACGGCCGGCGCCGGGAGTCGGGCTCGACGAGCAGCGACTCGTCGAGCGAGTGTTCTTCGGTGACGACGTCGTCTCCGCGGTGGAACACGGTGTCCTCCTCCGCCGAGGTCTTCTGCAAGTGTGCCCCGATTCGCGGCGGGTCGTGCCGGAAAAAGCCGATGTGGCATCGGGGGCACAAAAGAGGGGCAG
>NZ_JBHUSF010000323.1:0-10392 GCF_042673295.1 Rhodococcus sp. NPDC057014 | reverse complement strand
ATCCCGTTCGGTCCGTTGCCGAAAGCGGTGCGGGTGCCGGGGCTCTGGTCGGGGTGGGGGGTGCGTGCCAGGGGTTGCGGTCTGCCCGCCGCAGCTGGCAGCAAGCCAAACTCGGTGTCCGGGTCGCCCGGCACGACGAATCGATGGGGCCGATCGCGTACTGGGAAGAACTCGGCATCTACCGGTTGGCGTCCTGCGGGCCCAGCGGCGTCGTCGCCGATGCGGTCCTCACGCCGTCGGTGCGGGCCCTGCTCGACCACCGCAACGTCGACCTGCTCGTCACCGCACGGACTTACCTGGACCAGGCCGGTGACACCGGCGCAACGGCCGGTGTCCTCGGCATTCACCGTCAGACGCTGTACTATCGCCTCGCCAAGATCGAGGACATCACCGGCCTCGATCTCTCGGTGGGTGCGCAGCGCCTCGAGTTGCACGTCGGTCTCACACTGGGGCGCTTCATCTTCGAGCGCCAGGGTGCACGGGACCCTGTCACCGGCCAGGAGAACTGACTTCCCCTCGGAGGAGTTCTCACCGCGTCTCGGCCGTGTTCACCACGGCCCGCACGATCTCGGTGACGGCCCGCACGGTGGGCCGGGTCTCCGAGCCGGCGAGGCGCAGGAGCACGATCCGCCTGCCGATCTCCTGGGCGAGGTCGACCCGGACGATCGGCACCGAGCTGTTGAGCCTGATCATCATGTCCGTGACCGGAGCCGCACCCAGCCCCTTCGCGGCCAGCGCCAGGGAGACGGCGGTGTCGACGATTTCGTGACGTGTGATCGGTTCGAAACCTTCCTGCCGGCAGGCGATTCGGATGGCGCGACCGAACTGGGTTTCCGTGGGCGGCAGAATCCAGTCCCACTCCGCGGCCTCGCGCAGATCGATCGTGCACTCGGTGCGGATGCCGTACGCCCCGGACGAGACGGCGAGTCCGAATCGCTCGCTGCGCAGGGTGATCATCTCGATATCCGGAGTGCGGGGCATCGGCGAATGGGGATAGTCCAGCCCGAACGCGACGTCGACCTGTCCGCGCTGGACCGCGGTGGCGGCCTCGTCGACGTCGAGTTCGCGGCTGCTGAGGGTGAGGTGCGGGTACTCGCGCTGCGCGGCGGCCACCACCGGCGGCAGCAGCGCGGCGGCGGTACTGCCGAAGGTGCCGAGCAGAAGGGGCGCGGCCACGTCGTCGTGGACTGCGCGGAGCGCGTCGAGGGCGGACTGTTCCGCGCCCAGGATCTTCACGGCGTGTTCGGCCAGGACGACGCCGGAATCGGTGAGGACGACGTTGCGTCCCACCTTGGTGACGAGCTGCGAGCCGACGGCCTTCTCCAACGCTGCGATCTGCTGCGATACGGCGCCGGCGGTGTAGCCGAGTTCTTCGGCGACCGCGACCATCGTTCCGCGGCGGGCCAGTTCCCGGAGCGTGACGAGGTGGGCCAGACTCATATTCATATAGGGATCCTAAACGGTTGTGGCTAGTTTTCTTCGCTGGTGCTATTCGATCCGGCACGCCACGATGAACGAGCGAGAACGAAATGTCGAACCGCTGCACAGTTCGAAAACCTTCCGCACACTACGAATTCGCTCTCGCACCCGATCCCCGTCGACCCTGGAGCTGCACGCATGCCGATCACCCAGCAGTGGGAACTGCGCGCCGAGTTCGCTCGCCGCCTCTCGCACCTGTACGGGAAGGAAGTTCCCGCCTACACCACGTTGCTCGAGGTGTCGCAGGCCGTCAACGAGGCGGTGCTGTCGCGGCCCGGCTCCGATGCCGAGCGACTCGGCTCGGTCGCCCGGGTCACCGCGGAACGCCACGGTGCCATCCGCGTGGGCACCCCGCAGGAGATGGCGCAGGTGGCCCGCGTGTTCGCGGCCATGGGCATGTACCCGGTCGGGTTCTACGACCTGCGTGAGGCTGCTGCCAGTTCCGTCCCGGTCGTCTCGACCGCCTTCCGGCCCACGGACCCGGACGAGCTGGCGCGCAACCCCTTCCGGGTGTTCACCTCGATGCTCGTGCCCTCGGACCGCCGCTTCTTCAGCGAGGATCTGCAGCAGCGGCTCGAGGGTTTCCTCGCCAGGCGCACGCTGTTCACCCCCGAACTGCTGGTCCTCGCCGACAGGGCCACCGAATACAAGGGATTGAACGCCGGGGACGCGGAGATGTTCCTGACCCTCGCGACGGCGGCATTCAAGCTCTCCGCCGAGGCCGTCGACCGCGCCTGGTACCGCGAACTCGAACAGGTGTCCTCGGTGGCCGCCGACATCGGTGGTGTCACCAGCACCCACATCAATCACCTGACCCCGCGGGTACTGGACATCGACGATCTGTACGCCCGCATGGAGCGTCGCAGCGTCGACATGATCGACACTATCCAGGGACCGCCCCGGTGGGCCGGGCCGGATCTGCTGCTGCGTCAGACCTCGTTCCGCGCCCTCGCCGAGCCGCGGGTATTCCGCGAATCAGACGGCAGCGTCGAGAAGGGTTCGCTGCGAGTGCGTTTCGGTGAGGTCGAAGCCCGCGGCATCGCCGCCACCGTCCGCGGCCGCGCGGTCTACGACCGGCTGACGGCCGAGACCGAGCAGGCGGTCCGGGAGGCCGCCGCCGCGCCGGTGTCGGCCGAGGCGCGTAATCAGATCGCCGCGGAGTTGTGGAATCAGCAGATGCCTGCCACCGAGCAGGGGTTGGCCCTGCACGACCTCGCCTACTTCACCTACACCGTGAACACCGGCAAGCAGCGGAGCGGGCACACCCCGTCCCGGTCGCTGCCGGATCTGATCGACCAGGGCTGGGTCCGCCCCGAGCCGATCGTCTACGAGGATTTCCTGCCGAAGTCCGCCGCGGGGATTTTCCAGTCCAACCTGACGTCGGATGGCCGCAAGGACACCACGCAGTCGGTCACCGCGGTCGACGCCGCCTGGATGGAGGGAGTTCTGGGCCGACCTCTGCACGACCCGTATGCGCTCTACGACGGGATCCGCCGCGCATCCCTCGACCGTGTTGCCCACCAATTGGGAATCCGTGGACCCGTCGAAGAACCGGCACCCATCGCTACCTCACCCATCGCTACCCAGGGAGTCAAGTAAATGAGCACCGCTGTCGCCGCCACCATCACCCTGCCCACCACCGACGAACTGCGCACCCTCGCACGCACCAGCCTGCAGCGATGTGGGGTCGACCCGGCCGTGCTCGACACCGCCGGGGTGAAGAACACCATCACCGCCCGCACTCCGGTCACCGGGGAGAGCCTGTTCGACTACCCGGCCGCCGGCGCCGCCGACGTCGAGGCCGCGATCGACGCCGCCCACGAGGCGTTCCTGCAGTGGCGCACCGTTCCCGGCCCGGTCCGCGGATTCCTGATCAAACGCCTCGGCGAACTGCTCACCGAGCACAAGGAAGACGTGGCGAACCTGATCAGCATCGAGGTCGGCAAGATCCGCTCGGAGGCACTCGGCGAGGTCCAGGAGATGATCGACATCTGTGACTTCGCGGTCGGACTGTCCCGGCAACTCGACGGCCGCACCATGCCCTCGGAGCGCCCGGGCCACCGCCTGATGGAGACCTGGCACCCGCTCGGTGTCGTCGGCGTCGTCTCCGCGTTCAACTTCCCGGCCGCGGTGTGGTCCTGGAACCTGGCCCTGGCCATCGTCTGCGGTGACTCGGTGATCTGGAAGCCCGCGCAGCTGACCACCCTGACCGCCGCCGCCTGCTCGGCGCTGTTCGACCGTGCCGCAGAAGAATCCGGTGCCCCGGCCAACCTGAACGTTCTCGTCTCGGCGAGTGCCGCGGACACGCAGGCCCTGATCGACAGCCCGAAGGTGCCGCTGATCTCGGCCACCGGTTCCGAGCGGATGGGGGAGCAGATCGCCCCGCGCGTCGCCGCCCGCTTCGGCCGCGCCATCCTCGAACTCGGCGGCAACAACGCCGCGATCGTCACCCCGTCCGCGGACCTCGACATCGCCACCCGCGGCATCGTGTTCGCTGCCGCGGGCACCGCCGGTCAGCGGTGCACGTCGATGCGCCGCATCATCGTGCACGAATCCATCGCCGACGAGCTGGTCGACCGGATCTCCCAGGTCTACGGCCGCCTCCCGATCGGCGACCCGTTCGCCGACGGCACCCTCGTGGGCCCGCTGATCGACGGCAAGTCCCACGCCAACATGACCGCAGCCCTCGACAAGGCCGTCGCGCAGGGCGGGCGGATCCTCGTCGGTGGTCGACGCCGCGAGAGCAGCGACAACTCGTACTACGTCGAGCCCGCGATCGTGCGGATGCCGACCCAGAGCGAGATCGTCAAGGACGAGACGTTCGCACCGATCCTCTACGTGCTGACCTACGACACGTTCGAGGAGGCGATCGCCCTGCACAACGACGTCCCGCAGGGTCTGTCGTCGTCGATCTTCACCACCGACCAGCGGGAGGCGGAACGCTTCATCGCCGCCGACGGTTCGGACTGCGGCATCGTCAACGTCAACATCGGCACGTCCGGCGCCGAGATCGGCGGCGCGTTCGGCGGGGAGAAGACCACCGGCGGCGGCCGCGAATCCGGTTCGGACGCCTGGCGCGCCTACATGCGCCGCGCCACCAACACCATCAACTACTCCCGTGAGCTGCCCCTGGCTCAGGGCGTCAACTTCGGCTGACCTCCCCCCTTTCGAATCGCACGAGGAGCAACGACGATGTTCGAATTGATCGACGAATGGGGCCCGGAGAAGGTTGTGTGTGTCTCCGACGCGCGCACCGGCATGCGCGGCGTTCTGGTCATCGACAACACCGCCCGCGGCATGGGCAAGGGCGGCACCCGCATGTCCACCACCGTCAGTGTCGGCGAGGTCGCCCGGCTGGCCCGGAACATGACCTGGAAGTGGGCGGGGGTCGACCTGTTCTACGGCGGCGCCAAGGCCGGCATCTGGGCCGACCCGCACGCCGAGTCGAAGGAGGCGGTCCTGCGGGCGTTCGTGCGGGCCCTGCGTAACGAGGTCCCCGAGGAATACGTCTTCGGACTCGACGTCGGACTGACCGAGCAGGACGCCGCGATCATGCTCGACGAGGTCGGTGGCCGCGGCGGCGCCGTCGGCACCCCACACGCGCTCGGCGGACTGCCGTACGACCAGCTCGGCGTCACCGGGCACGGAGTCGCGGAGTCGGCCGACGCCGCCGCGCAGGCGATCGGCCTGTCCACCGGTTCGCTGAGCGTGTCCATCCAGGGCTTCGGAGCGGTCGGCGCGGCGAGCGCGAAACGCCTCGCCGAACTGGGCGCCACCGTCGTCGCCGTCTCGACGTCGCGGGGTGGCATCCACAACCCGAACGGCCTCGACGTCGCCGCCCTGCTCGACCTGCGCGAGCAGTACGGTGACGGACTGGTCGACCAGTACTCCGACGCCAAGCCGCTCGCCGCGGGCGAAGAACTCTCGGTGACCGCGGACATCCTGATCCCGGCGGCATTGCAGGACGTCATCGACGCCGATCTCGCCCGCACATTGCCGGCCAGAATCGTCGTCGAGGGCGCGAACCTGCCGAGCAGCCCCGAGGCACAGTCGGTGCTGCACGGCCGCGGCGTGACCGTGGTTCCGGATTTCATCGCCAACGCCGGCGGTGTGGTCGCCGCCGCGGTGGCCATGGACGCGCGCTACTCCGGTATCCGTCCCGAACCCGCCGCAGTGTTCGACAACATCTCGAACAAGCTGCGCGCCAGCACCATCGACACACTCGATGCCTCGAAGGCCCAGGGCCGCACCACCCACGAGGTGGCGCGCGCCACCGCCCAGGACCGCGTGCGCGACGCCATGGTGTTGCGTGGGCGAGCTCCGCGGGACGCAACGTTCTAGAAGACGGTCCGGCATAACATAATCACTCTTCAGGAAAGAAGAAGCGACATGAGCAAGGAACTCCCCGAGCAGGCGTCCGTCGTCGTGATCGGCGGCGGCGTCATCGGCGCCAGTATCGCGTTCCACCTCGCCGAATCCGGGGTCTCCGATGTCGTCCTCCTGGAAAAGGACGAGTTGGCCTGCGGCTCGACCTGTAAGGCCGCAGGCGGCGTCCGGGCGTCGTTCAGCAACGAGGCGAACATCGCGATCGGTCTGCGCGGCCTCGAGGTGTATTCGCGTTTCGCCCAGGACTACGGTCAGGAGATCGACTTCAGCCGTGACGGCTACCTCTACCTCCTCTCGGACCAGGCCAACGTCGAGATCTTCACCGAAAGCGTGGCGCTGCAGAACCGGCACGGTGTTCCGAGCCGGATGATCACTCCCGACGAGGCGAAGAAGATCTCGCCGCTCATCAGCACCGACGGACTCCTGGCCGCCTCCTGGTCCCCTCAGGACGGCAAGGCCACGCCGGAATCGGTGGTGATGGGGTACGCCGCGGCTGCTCGTCGCCACGGTGCCCGCATCATCCGGCACTGCGCGGTCACCGATATCGAGAGCACGGGTGGCACCATCACCGCCGTCGTCACCGAGCACGGACGCATCAAGACCGACACCGTGGTCTGCGCCGCCGGAGCGTGGTCGGCGGAGATCGGCACCATGGTCGGGGTGAACATCCCCGTGGTCCCCGTGCGTCGGCAGATCGCGTTCACCGAGCCGCTGTCCGAACTGCCCGAGTTCTCGCCGTCGCTGACTATCGACTTTCCCTCGAACTTCTATTTCCATCCCGAAGGCAAGGGGCTGTTGCTGGGCTGGTCCGACCCGAACGAGCCCGAGGGATTCAACCTCAGGTTCGAACTCGAGGACTGGCTGATGGGTCTCGGCGCGATCGCCGAGACCCGGGTGCCTGCCGTTCTGGACTACGGCATCAGCACAGGCTGGGCCGGACTCTACGAGGTCACTCCCGACCGCAACCAGATCATCGACCGCTCCACCGACGTGGAGGGCCTGCTCATCGCCACCGGTTACTCCGGCCACGGCTTCCTGATGGGACCGGCGACCGGCGAGATCGTGCGCGACCTCTACCACGGCAAGGAGCCCGGGTACGACATCAGGTCGTTCGCTCTGCGCCGCTTCGCGAAGACCGGTATCGGCGCAGGCGAGACGAACATCGTCTGATCGGACGGCACCACCGGGACGCCCGTTCCATCCCTCGAGGAAGACTGGGAGCCGACCTGTCCGAGCACGAACCGACACCTGGAGCTGTAGTGCCGACCCTCGATCCCGAACCGCCGGCCGCACCCGCCCGGGATTTCTCCGGCATCGAAGTGTTCGATGCCAGTGAACACAACCTCGCCCACATCGATGTGTTCATTCCCCGGGACTGCATCGTCGCGTTCACCGGGGTGTCGGGATCGGGCAAGTCGTCGTTGGCCTTCGGCACCATCTACGCCGAAGCGCAACGACGCTTTCTCGAGTCCGTCACCCCGTACGCGCGCCGATTGATGGATCAGGTCGGAGCACCCCGGGTGGGGGACATCACCGGGCTTCCACCCGCGGTCGCGTTGCAGCAGGCCCGCGGTCACACCTCCGCCAGATCGTCCGTCGGCACCCTCACCCACATCTCCAACGTGCTGCGCATGCTGTTCTCCCGGGCAGGCGTCTATCCGCCGGATGCCGCCATCCTCGACTCGAACGCCTTCTCGCCCAACACGCCGGAAGGAGGATGCCCGACCTGCCACGGACTCGGCCGCACCCACGACGTCGACGTCGACGCGCTGGTGCCGGACCCGGGCCGCAGTATCCGCGACGGCGCCGTCGCAGCGTGGCCCGGTGCGTGGCTGGGCAAGAACTACCGCGACATCCTCGACACCCTCGGCATCGATGTGGACTGCCCCTGGTCGGAACTCCCTGCAGACCAACGTGAATGGATCCTCACCACCGACGAGCAACCCACCGTGACGGTGTCACCGATCCGCGACCCGGGCAAGATGGTGCGCGACTACCAGGGAACGTTCTCGAGCGCCCGCACCTACGTCCTGCACACCTTCGCGACGACGAAGAGCACGACCCAGCGGGCAAAGGTCTCGCGATACCTGGTCTCCCGTCCCTGCCGCGCGTGCGACGGCAAGCGGCTGCGACCGGAGGCACTGGCGGTGCGGTTCGCCGGTCTCGACATCGCCGACGCGACCGAGCTGCCACTGGCCGATCTGGCCACGGTCCTCGAAACCGCTGTCGCATCCCGCAATGCCGCCGCCGACGACGCCACCGAGCGGGCCTCGGAGGCGTTGGTGCACAACCTGCTCGGACGCCTCCGGGGTTTGTCCGAGCTCGGCCTGGGGTACCTGAGTCTCGGCCGATCGACCACCACCCTGTCGCCGGGAGAGCTCCAGCGTCTGCGACTGGCCACCCAGCTGCAGTCGGGCCTGTTCGGCGTGCTGTACGTCCTCGACGAGCCGTCCGCGGGCCTGCATCCCGCCGACACCGAGGCTCTGGTCGCCGCCGTGCGGCGGCTTCGCGCCGCAGGCAACTCCGTCTTCGTCATCGAACACAACCTCGACGTCGTGCGGGCGGCGGACTGGATCGTCGACGTCGGCCCCGATGCCGGGGAGCACGGCGGGAGGGTCCTCTACAGCGGACCGGTGAACGGTCTCGCCACGATTGCCGAATCCGTCACCCGCCGATACCTTTTCGAACGACCGGACACCTGCCCGGAGCCCGCACAGCCGAGCACGTGGATCGAACTCTCCGGAATCACGATGCACAATCTGCAGGATCTGAGCGTGCGGATCCCGCTCGGGGTGCTCACCGCCGTCACCGGTGTGTCCGGATCGGGCAAATCGACACTCGTCAGCCGTGTGCTCACGGATGTCGTGGCCCGTCACCTCGGCGTCGACGACGAACCCGGCCCCGACACCGTGGGCGACGACGCCGACGACTCCACAGCCGTCCTGGCCGACGGCCGCGACACCATCGAACCGACGGTGGTGTCGTCCCACGGGCTCGGGCACATCGACCGGCTGGTGCGCGTGGACCAGACCCCGATCGGGCGGACTCCACGCTCGAATCTCGCGACCTACACCGGACTCTTCGATGCGATCCGGAAACTCTTCGCTGCACACCCCACCGCCCGCGAACGCGGTTACAGCCCCGGTCGTTTCTCGTTCAACGTCACCGGTGGCCGATGCGAGGAGTGCGAGGGCGCCGGCACGATCACCATCGGCATGCTGTTTCTCCCCGAGGCCTCGGCCCCGTGCCCGGCCTGCTCAGGCGCACGGTACAACTCCGAGACTCTCGAGATCCTGGTCGACGGCCGATCGATCGCCGACGTCCTCGCGATGACCGTCGACGATGCCCGGGACTTCCTGAACCACGTCCCGGCCGCGAAGAAGAGCCTCGACATGCTGATAGAGGTGGGTCTCGGGTATCTGCGGCTCGGCCAATCCGCCACCACTCTGTCGGGTGGCGAGGCGCAACGCGTCAAGCTGGCCAGCGAACTGCAGCGCGTCCGATCCGGGCACACGCTCTACGTGCTCGACGAACCCACCACCGGACTGCATCCCGCCGATGTGGACCGGCTCATGGTGGTGCTGCGCCGTCTCGTCGCGGCGGAAAACACCGTCGTCCTGGTCGAGCACGACATGTCGGTCATCGCCTCGGCGGACTGGATGATCGATCTCGGGCCCGGCGGCGGGGACAACGGCGGCCGCATCATCGCCGCGGGTGAGCCGGCGATCGTCGCCGAGACGGCCGACTCCGCCACCGCCGCCTATCTCGGCCGGCATCTCGCACCGGCCGACGGGTAGGTGCGGTTCATGTCCGCTTCCGGCGTGGTGCCGGTTCGCGTTCGCTGCCCGATCCGCCGAGCAGCTCGCTGAGCGTTTCGCCGACTCCCTCGAGTACGCCCTTGGTCTTCGACTTCGTGCTGCCGCTGCCCTTGACGTCGGACACGAGATCGGTCAGGCCCTTCGGCTCGCTCCCGATCGCGAGCCGGTTCGCCGCTTCGGCGAAGCGCAGGTAGGTGTCGACGCTGGCCACGACCACCCGGGCGTCGACGGTGAGCAGTTCGATCCCGACCAGCGAGACCCGGACGTAGGCGTCGATGACCAGCCCCTTGTCCAAGATGGTGTCGATGACGTCGGCCAGGCTGCTCGAGCTCGGGCCACCTCCTGCTGTGGTCATCGTTGTCGACTCCCTTCACTCGGATCGGCAACCGTCACTCGACGAAACCAACCCGAATCCGACTACCCCCAACGGCGGATCTTCAATCGGTCGAAAGCCTGAAGTGACCGGGTGACTCGGACGGCGGTCGAAGTCCTCTTTCGCGCAATGAAAAGAATGGGCCGACGTTGGTGGCGTCGGAATTCCCGGCTATCGCGCTGGAAAATCGCCAACCGTGCCGGTCGAATTATTCCGACCCGCAGCAGGAGTACATTTATGGTCGTGTGCCCGAGTCCACGCGCCGACGTGACTCCGCCGCCGAAGAAATTGGAATTCTTGCGCACAGATCGGAATGGTGGCCAGGCTCTCCCCAGG
>NZ_JBHUSF010000322.1:0-10392 GCF_042673295.1 Rhodococcus sp. NPDC057014 | reverse complement strand
GGGTGTCAGCGTCGTGCAGATGGATGTGTGCGTCGATCAGCCCGGGAAGCACGGTGGCGCCGCCACCATCGACCACGGTGGCGCCGCCACCATCGACCACAGTGGCGGCGGCGCTTGCGCCGGCGGATCCAGCGGGGGTAACGGAGACGATCCCGCCGGCGTCGAAGGTGACGTCCATGGGGAGGGGAAGCGAATCCTCGCCGTCGAAGACGCGGACTCCCGTGATACGGGTGCGGGTTGTCATCGTCCGGTCTCCAGCCATCGGTGCGCGGCCTGTTTCATCTCGACTTCCTGATCGCTGCCCTTGGTCGCGAAGACGCCGGTGACGGGGAATCCACTCTTGTCGAGCAGATAGGCCAGGGCGGCGTACTCGGACGGGTACTTCGCGGTGGTGCCGGCGTCGATGTCGACGATGCCGCAGGGGAAGGTGAACGAGCCCATGTCGTAGATGCTGCGGCGGTCGACGATCTTCCAGACACCATCGCGCTTCTCGATGCGGTCGAGGAATCGATTGTGACTGAGGCAGCCGAGCTTCAGTGCCACGTTCTCGGCGACGATCATCGCATTCGTCTCGGCGACCGCCCGGTTGCCGTGAAACGTCACCACCGGAGACGTGATCACGTGCTTCGTCCTCAGATCCGACGCACCCATTCGTGCCGAGGCGTCGACGAAGTCGGTGAAGAGCCCTGTGAACCAGGTGATTTCGATGATGCCGTCGGGGTGGAACAACTCCCGCATCGCGTCCCATTGAGCGAGGTCGCGGCGGATCCAGCCGGTCATGAGGTCGTCGATCGCTCGACGGTCGGCGAGATAGGAATCCATCAGGAAGCTCCACTTTCATGCCGTGGGAATGCCGGGAGTCCGGCGTGACGGGTGGGGCCGAGAGCTGCAGGCATGTCGATCACTCCTCGGGTTGCAGTGCGGTGGAATGGAACAAGGTCAGGCGAATGCCGTCGTCGAATTGTCGCCAGACCGCGGTGGCCCGCGCGCTGATCTGGCGCGAGCCCGTGGCGAACACGACTTCAGCCTGCATGCGGTAGGTCAGAGCAATGGCCGATCCCAGCTCGGTGACCCGGTGATCCTGTGCGGTGACGGTGGCATAACGGAATTGGCCGGTGGCCAACTTCGTCAGGTAGTCCGTCTTCGTGTCGACCTCACCGGACGAGTGAATGTACAGCGCGGTGTCGGCGATGAGGGCATCGAGGGTGTCCAGGTCGCCGGCGACCATCGCCGCGAGGCGGTCTCGGTCGGATGAGCGAGCTGCGGTCAGGAGAGCAGCGTCCCCGGTCATCGCGCGTCCGCCGGGTCCGGTCGGTGATCGAAAATCTTGTCCCGGCACAGTGCGGTCAGCGTCTCGCGGACACTGTGATCGAGGCGGGTGTGGCTGTCGCGCAGGATCTCCGCCAGCCGTCGGTAGAAGGTCTGCGGCACGATCCCGAACTGCGGCAGGATGTATTCGTCGCCACTGTCGAACGGAGCCCACTGAAGCGCGAATCCGACGAAGTCGCGTGCCCCGGCGATCCCTGGGCGCGGGTATTGTTCCGGCTGCGTCACCGTTGCCATGATGTTGACCTCTGTCCTTACGTGCTGGAGGCGGACTGTGCATCGACGGAAGCGGCAAGGGCATACGCTTCGCGCACAGCGGGCACGAGTTGTGTGGCGGCGGCCGGATCGGCGCGCTCGGTGACGAGCCGGAGAATATTGCCGCTGCGGCGGTCGGTGGGGACGTCGTCACCGCGCGCAGCGATGAGGGCGTGAAAGTGCCGGTGGTTCTCGCCGAAGACCATCAGGTAGGTGGCGGGGGCGCCGGTGACCTTGGTGACGGCCGCGGTCAGGTCACGAGCCCGACGGCCGAGAGTGCTCACTTCGTCGTCGTCGAGACCGGTGATCCGCTCGGCGTGCCGACGCGCCCGGAGAACGAACCAGCCGGGTACTTCCATGCCGGTCACGATCTCCGCGGCCCACAACTCGTCGCGGAACACCACCCGGGTGTCGTCGGCCTGTTCCATGGCGCACAGCAGGCACTCGGTGTGCGCGGTCTTGTCGGACTTGGGATGCACTTCCTCGGTGAGGGGTCGGGTCGTTGGGGCCGGTGTGGCCGAGGGGAGGAGCGTGCACTCGGTCGCGAAGGCGAGTTGTTTGTAATGCAGTGCGGCGCCGGTGAGGTGGTGATCGAGACAGTGACCGACACCGTCGATGATCTCCGAGTGGATTCTGCGGCTGTCTCGGAACTTCGAGAGGAACAGTTCCCGAGCGTCGATGGAACTGTCCCAGAGGGCGTCGAACTCGGCCAAGGCATGGTGGACGGGCACGTCGATCGTCGCCGCCACGTCGGTGAGCCTCTGCGCGGCCCACCTCGGTGCAGCCGCCAATTCCACCATTGGTGCCGCTGCGTACGACGACCGCGCTGTCTCCACCGCGTCGGCGCTGTAGCTGCCTGCCGGCCCGTACCAGAGCTTTTCGCGTTCGGGCACAGGCACATCCACCACACCGCCGAGTGGGAGGGCGGCGAGCGCCTCGGCGGCGCCGTGTTCGGGGATCCGAGCCCCCATCCCGGTTGCCGACACACCGACGAGGTTCCACGACGGACGGCGTGCCGCGATCTCCAGGCCGATCATGCCGCCGATCGAGTGCCCGACGAGCACGACGGAGCTGGCGCCGACGTCCGCAATCAGATTCGAGATGGCTCCGTCGAGCAACTCGGCCTGCTTTTCGAAGGTGTTCTCGTCCTCCGGCAGGAGATCACTGTCTCCGTATCCGGGCCGGTCGATGGTCAGCACCCTGTATCCGTTGCGATTCGCGATCTCCACGAACGATCCGGCGATCGATCCCGGAACCTCGAAGTAGCGGCCGGTATAGAGGCCGCCGTGCAGTCCGACGAGCAGTGGTGCGTGCAGGTTCGGTGTGGACGCGGGGTGCAACCGTGCCGTGACCGCGTAACCGTCGACCACCGTGGTGAGTCGTTGCATGGGAATGTCCGTTCCTCGTATCTCAGATGAGGGGGGTGATCTGGTCGTCGCGGCCGAGGAGGGCCTTGCCGTAGACCTCGTAGTTGACGGCGGGCAGGGTGACGGCGTGGCGGGCCGCGACGTTCGAATCACGCCAGATTCGTTGCAGGGGATTGTTCTCCCCGAAACTTCCGGCACCGTGGGCGGAGATGAGGATGTTGATGGCCTTGGTGATGTGGTCGAGGACCCAGCCGGTGTCGGCGCGCACCCGGGTGCGGGTGAGCTCGTCCGGGTAGACACCGGCGACTGCGGCGCTGTCGATGTCGTCCGCGGCCCGGTAGGCGTGCAGGTGTGCGGTGTCGATGAGCATCGCGGCTTCGGCGATCTGCAACTGGAAGGCCACCGAGTCCGACTGCGCGGTGTAGAAGGTGTAGGCGATGGCCTTCGTGTCGGCCTTGGCCGCGACCAGTTCCAGTGCCTTGCGGCCCATGCCCAACTGCGGTCCCGCCAGTACCAGGGACAGCAGCGGAACGAACGCCGACCGATACAGGATTTCGTCGGTGTGTTCGGTGGCGTAATTACCGCCGATCGCCGCCGGGACCGGCATGATGCGATGATCGGGGACGAACACGTCCGTGGCGATCAGGCAGTTCGACCCGGAGGAGCGCATGCCGGCGACGAACCAGGTTTCCTCGAAGCCGAGGTCGGCGCGGGGGATCAGGGCCAGTCCCTGGTCGATGACTTCCCCGTCGGCGTCGGTGATGGGAATTCCCAGGACGGCCCAACTCGCGTGCCAGGATCCGGAGTTGTAGTACCAGCGGCCGGTCACCTTGAAGCCGCCGTCGACCTTGACTGCTTCTGCGGTCGGCGACAGTACGCCGGAAACCTTCGCGTCGGGGGTGGTCGCCCAGACCTCGTCCTGCGCCTGCTCGGGGAACAGCCCGGTCAGCCAGGCGCAGACATTGCAGAGGGTGACCACCCAGGCGGTGCCGCCGTCCGCCGCGCCGACCGCCGCCGAGACGTCGAGCATGGTGCGCATGGACGTCTCGTATCCGCCGTAGCGGCGGGGCTGGGCGATCTTGAAGGCTCCGGCTTCGGTGAGGGCGGTGATCGATTCCTCGACCACGCGGCGATCTGCTTCGCCTTGGGCGGAGTTCTTCGCCAGCAGCGGTTGCAGTTCGCGGACGCGGTCGACGATCTCGGCGGAGGTGGGGACCGTGATGTGCGGGGTGTCGGTGACGGTAGTCATCGGAAGTCCTTCTCAGGCTCAGGGGTGGGGGAAGACAGACGCGGCGGGAATGTCCGTCGTGTCAGTCGGAGGTGCAGGCGGTGATGTGGTCGACGATGGGGCGACGGGGGCGTTCGGAGAACCTCGAGTGGGTGCCGAAGGTGCGGTTGGCATAGACCAGCGGGGGCCGTTCGACGTTGCAGGCCTTGGTGACCAGGCCGATCAGGAGCAGATGGTCGCCGCCGTCGACGGTGTTGTACAGCTCGCACGCCACCCAGCCTGCGGCGTCGTCGACGCGGGGCAGGCCGGTATCGGTGTGCCACGGTGTTCCGGCGAACCGCTCGCCGCCGGTTCCGCGGCTCGCGAACCGCATCGCGAGGTCTTCCTGCCCGTGGTGGAGCAGATTGACCCCGAATCGGCCGGTGGCCACGATCCGGGCGAGCAGCGCGGACCGGCGGTCGAATGCCACGGTGACCAGCGGCGGGTCCTGCGACAACGCCGCGAACGAGCTCGCGGTGGCCCCGTGAGGGCCGTCGCCGTCAGTGGTCGTCACGATCGTGACGGGGGCGCAGACCCGGGCCATCAGATCCCGGAAACGCTTCGGGTCGATGCCCCCGGCGACTACGGCGGGGTCGATGTCGGATGCGGTGGTCATGATTCTGCTCCCCGGGTCATGGGTGGGCGGGTCAGTGGGCGCCGACGAGAACGGCCATGGGGTCCGGCAGGTCCGCTTTCAGGGACCACGCGCGGTTCGTGAGTTCGTCGACGGAGGCACCGCCTCGGCGGGCAGCGAGCATGGCTTCGGGGTCGAAGGCCGGTCCAACCGAGTCGCCGGCGTATTCGGGGCCGTGCATGTACTCGGTGGCGTGCTCGGGCTCGGCGAAGTTGTCGATCTGCATTTCGACGAAGCTGCCGTCCGGGTCCTGGTAATACAGCGAGGTCGTGACGCCGTGTGCGATGGAGACGGCGGGCAGCACGCCCTTGTCGCGGAGTTGTTCGTAGCGGGCGAGGAGGTCGTCGAGGTGGTCGAAGGTGTAGGCGACGTGATGGGCGGCCGCAGTGGTCGGGCTCTTGCGCTCGAGCGGCACGGGCGGGGTCAGCAACGCAACCCGGTGGTGCTCCTCATCGAAGGTGATGAAGCACAGCGCCTTGTCCTGGTAGACCACGTGCCCGTCGAGGACGGTGCAGTACCAGTCCCGCATCTCGGTGGGCTGGCCGGTCTGGAATACGACGTGTGCGAACTTCGGCTTGGCCGACATAACGGTTCACTCTCCTGGAGGTGGGGTGCGGTGAGCACCGTTGGCGAGGCGATCGGTCGTGTGAGGTTGTCCGACAACGTGTTCGGCTGTGCGTCTCACCGGCACCGGGCGTGTGCAATCCAGTGGGGCGGGACGCTTTTGCCGGCTCGTGTTAGCTAGCTCACTTCCGGTTGAGATTCACGTTAGAGGCAGCGCCGGGATGTGAATATCCGGTTTGCGAGTCCGTTCGTCCAGTAGGCGAACCGGGTAGTGCCACCAGGGCGTGGGCAGCATGCAGGCGCCGATCCTGCGGGGGTCGGCGTGTGACTCGGCGGGGGACGCGTCGGCAGGGCCGTGGATCAGGCCTGGCGGATTCCCAGTGTCCGTGAGGGAGGTTCGCCGAACTTCTGCTCGTAGTACTGCGCGAAGCGACCGAGGTGGTTGAAACCCCACCGGAATGCGACTTCGCTGACCGTGCAGCCGGGTTCGTGCTTCAGCAGATCCGCCCGCACACCGTCGAGCCGGAGATTGCGCACATACTCCGACGGGCTCATCTCGAACCGGTCGAGGAAGAGTTTCTGCAGCTGCCGGACCCCGACCCCGGCAGCCTCGGCGAGGTCGGCGACCGTGTGCTGAGCCCCCGGTGCCTCCTCGAGAAGATCGAGGACCTTGCGGACTGCCGCCGGATTGTCGGTGTCTTCGCCGACGTTGAGGATGGCTTCGCTCATGGAGTGGCCCTGATTGACCAGCAGCCCGCTGATCAGAGCCCGCTCGAGGTGGCTGACCTGAGCGATCAGGGCCGGATCGGGCACCGGACCGGGATCGGCGATCGTGTCGAGCAGGATCTGCAGTGTCGAGGCCCACCGTCGACCGGCGGGGGTGGTCAGATCGAAACCGATGTCGAAGCGCACGCTCTTGTTGAGCGGACGACCCAGGATCCGAGCGAGCTCCTGCTCCAGTGCCGTCCGGTCGATCTTGATGCTGACCTGCGTGTTGTCGGCGGCCCACCTCGATAGAAAGGTGTGCTCGTTCGGGGTGTACACCGCAGCTTTCTGCGGGGTGGCCAGCACTTCCCGACCGCCGCAACTGGTCGCCAGGGAGCCCGACAGCGGCAGGTCGATGTGGTAGCCGCCGACGTCGCCCGGGTCGATGAGGACGTCGGCACCGAAGCGGACGATGCCGACGGTCATGTGGTTCAGGCGTACTGCCAGCATCTGTGCGTCCGACAACTGCCGGGTTCCGCCGATGATCTCGAGTCGGGCCGGGTAATAGGCGTCGTTGATCTTGGCGCGATACACGTCGAAGTCGTCGGTGGCGCAGAAGATCCCTCGCCGCGACTGTGCAGTCTCGGCGGTCAACGCTGACGCCGGCAGTTCGACCATGCTGATCCTTGCTTCCTCGTGTACCGGGCCCATGATACGAGCACTGTTGTGCTGCGGACCACCACCAGGCGCTTCGCGGGACGGACGACCTGGTGCGCGTATCGGATAGTCCTGGAGCGTGCGCCCGCCCTATGGTCGACCATGACCCGGGTCACACCCTAACGCTATGCCGGCACCAGCCGGGCGGATCCACCCCGGCCCGCCATCACGACGAACGAAACAGAGGACTTCATGCGCATCGCCAATATCGACAACCGGGCCGCCCTGATACTGGGAGAGGCCGGTGCCGAGCAGGCGGTAGATCTCGCCACCGCATCGCGGGGCCGATTCGGCCCCTCTCTCGCCGAGACCTATCGGGTGTGGGCAGACGTCACCGCGTGGGCCGCCGCCGAGGATCTCACCGCCCTGGCAGACGGCGGATTCGCGATCGACCGGACCCGGCTCGGTGCGCCGTCGCCGGAACCCCGGCAGGTGTTCGCGATCGGCTTGAACTACCACGAACATGCGGCCGAGTCCGGGTTCGATTCGCCGACGACACTTCCGCCGGTGTTCACCAAGTACACCTCGAGCTTCGCCGGACCCGACACCGAGGTGATCCTCCCAGACGGGGGCAACGTCGATTGGGAGGTGGAGTTGGTGGTCGTCATCGGACGCGAGGCCCACCGAGTTGCACCCTCCGATGCGTGGTCGTACGTCGCCGGGCTGACGGTGGGGCAGGACATCTCCGAGCGACTCTCGCAGTTACGCGGACCTGCAGCGCAATTCGGGCTCGGCAAATCATTCCCCGGATTCTCACCACAGGGCCCGTGGCTGGTCACGCCCGACGAGTTCGCCGACCCCGACGATCTGGAACTGGGCTGCGCCATCGACGGCGCGGAGGTCCAGAAGAGCCGCACCAGCGACCTGATCTTCCCGGTGTCGGAGTTGGTCGCCGCGCTCTCGCACACCGTCATTCTCTATCCCGGCGACGTGATCTTCACCGGGACCCCCGCCGGTGTGGGAATAGGACAGAAGCCGCCTCGGTATCTGCAGTCCGGCGAGCGGCTGCACAGCTGGATCGAAAGAATCGGTGAGCTGAACCAGCGATTCGTCGCCGACCCGCATACGAAGTAGCCCACGTCTGGATCACCACTACATCAGCGGGATTCGGTCTCCTCGCGCTCGCCCGTCCGGCTGCAGCAGCCAACCGTTGCGTTTGCGGGTGCGCAGCGTGACCGAACTGTCGGTGATCTCGCCGGGGCGCAGGATGTGTTCGAGACGGGTCTGGGTGGCCATCAGGTCGGCCATGTCAGCGACCCATGCCTGCACGGCGAAATTGGACGGCCCGGTGAGGGATACGCACATCCGGATGTTTCCGTCCCGGCGCAACTGCCCCACGATGTCGTCCAGCTTTTCGCCGGGCAGCCGGCACCACCACGTCACGCTGATCGGCCATCGGGTGTGCCACTGCGCCACCTCGCATCGGACGGCCAGATCCCCGGAACCGAGCAGTGTGGCGAGGGCGCGCCGTGCCGTCGACGACGGACGGTCCAGTCGTGTGGCGATCTCGGCGGCGCTCGCGCGACCGTCGTAGAACAGTTCCTTCTCGACGGCCGCGAGCAGCGGTGTCGGTCGCGGCCGCGGATGGGACAGACCGAGGTCCGGTCGGGCGGCCTGTCGCAGGGCGGTGACGGCCTCCCGCTGGCCCGGATCCAATGCATCCAGACGCCACCGGCTGCCCTCGAGGTGCACCCGCACGCCGAGGTGACTACGGGTCGAGGCGATGCCGGGTATCCGGTTGAGTACGTCGACCAGAAACGCCGCCAGTCCGTCGAACGATCCACCGTCGACGGTCAGCAGTAAATCACGTCCGCGCGCGGCGTGTTCGATCGCGATGACCTGCCGAGTCTGCTCGAGGCGCGCGACGACGTCGTCGAACGAGTCTCGGACACAGTCGACTTCGACGAGCGCAACGGACGAGTAGCCGCTGAGCAGGCCGGGCACCGCCAGTGCCGTCACCCAGGCGAGGCCGGCGTCGCGGAGTCGATTCCATCGATTTGCCAACGTCATCGGTGAGGCTCCCAGGATCGGGGCCAGCGCCCTCCAGCTGCCCCGCGGCCAGATCTGCAGCGCGTGGATGAGCGCCATGTCGTCTTCGGTCAGATCGCTGTGCACGAATATCTCGATTCTTCCCTGACAAATGAGCATAACTATCGGATCCGGAGATGTCGGCGGTTCTGCGCCCAGGATGACGCAATCACCTTTCGTCATGATCCGACCATCCGGAGGCATCTTCCGTGGACCCAATAGGCAAGACCGTAGCCGTCGTATCCGACCGGCCCCGCCCGGGTGACGTTCCCGAGCGCGGTGCTGCGCCCCCTTCTCCGCCCGGACCCCGGCGTCCGGGTCGAACACTGGCGAGTCTGGGTGCAGGCGTTGCCATCGAATGGTACGACTGGAGCGTCTACACGACGTTCGCAGTGTTCTTCGCCGGTCAGTTCTTCGCCGGAAGTGGAAGTTCCGCGGTTTTGAAAACCCTCGCTGTCTTCGCCGCGGGCTTCGTCGCACGCCCGATCGGCGGCTTCGTCCTCGGCTGGCTCGCCGACCGCAGGGGCCGAAAATTCGCGATGATGTGGTCGATCAGCCTCGCCGCCGCAGGCAGCGTGGGTATCGGTGCCATCCCGACCGCCTCTTCGATCGGAGTGCTCGCGCCCATCCTCCTGGTTTCGGCGCGACTGCTCCAGGGCTTGGGTACCGGCGGTGAAGTACCCACTGCGCAAACCTATCTGGCCGAGGCCGCTCCACCACATCGGCGTGGCCTGTGGTCGAGTGCAATGTACATTTCCATCTCCCTCGCCGTGCTCTTCGGAACGATACTCGGCGCCGTACTGAGCGCCGCCCTCACCGAGCAACAGATGTCGTCCTTCGGCTGGCGCATCCCGTTCCTGATCGGTGGCGCGCTCGGCCTGATCATCCTGGTCCTGCGATCGTCGCTTCCCGAGACTGAAGTGTTCGAGAAGACACGCACGCACTGCGGGCACTCGATCTGGAAGGAAATCTGCCGGCACCCGGCGCTCCAGCTCCGCGTCGTGTGCTTCTGCGTCGGCGGCACGGTCGTCTACTACGTGTGGGCCGTCGCCGCGCCCGCCTTCGCCATCTCCGAACGGGGCATTGACCCGACGTCCGCGCTGTGGGCCGGCTCCATCGCCACGGTGCTGTTCATGATCGCGCTCCCGTTCTGGGGAGCGCTGTCCGATCGGATCGGCCGCCGCCCGGTACTCCTGATGTGTTTCGGCGCACTCGTCATACTGATGTTCCCGCTGAACTGGATGATCCGCGACGACGCCTGGCAACTGTTCGTGGCGATGAGCACCGCGCTGATCTTCGTCGCGGGGCTCGCCTCGATCACTCCCGCGGTCCTCGCGGAAATGTTCCCGACCAAGATCCGGGCCGCAGGCACAGGCGTCCCGTATTCGATCGCCGCAGCTCTTTTCGGCGGCACCGCACCATATCTTCTGTCGCTGTTCGACCAGTTGCACCTTCCCGCAGCCTTCCCCCTCTACGCGATCGGCCTGATGGCCGTGTCCGCCGCCGCGGTCTACCTCATGCCCGAGACC
>NZ_JBHUSF010000321.1:0-10401 GCF_042673295.1 Rhodococcus sp. NPDC057014 | reverse complement strand
GCGTGACCTCCGAGGAGGTGTACGAACTGTCCCGCGGCGCCTGGGCGGCAGGCGCCGCCGTCCGCAACACCGACGACATCCCGGTGATCGTGTTCGCGGACAACATTGTTCGGGCCGCATACCGGGCCAGGTCGTGGTCGTCGGTGGCGCGGCCCGGCGACGCGGCGCTGTGGCGGTTCACGGGCGAGTCCGACACCGAACTGGAGAGCCGATTCGTGAACAAGCGGATCGTCCCCGCCAAGGTCGGCCTGAAGAAGTGGCCCACCCACGGCTGGGTCCCGCACCTCACCCAGGCCCGCCCCGGCCGCTGACGTGAGCGGCACAGCGTGCCCCGGCACACCGTGCCGCTCACCTGCAGAGTGGCCTCCCGGGTCGGTGGGGTGTGGTAAGTCTGAGCCGACCGGAGTTGGGGAGCGAAGGGAGGCCACGTGCTCGTACTGCATCGCGCCGAGCGTTCCACCACTCTCGCGTCGGCTCTCGGTGACGTGCTCGCGACCCCGCTGTCCGATCCGTTCGCCCGTGAGGTCGTCGCCGTCCCGGCGAAGGGTGTCGAGCGCTGGCTGACCCAGCGACTGTCGACCGCGCTCGGTGCCCGGCCCGGCGTCGGCGACGGGGTGGCCGCGAACATCGGCTTCCCGTCACCCGCCCGGCTCGTGGACGAGTGCCTCGCCGCCGCCACCGGAGTGTCCGCCGACGACGACCCGTGGCATCCGTCCCGGGTGTTGTGGGCGCTGCTCGGTGTCGTCGACGACTGCCTCGGCGAACCCTGGTGCGCCGTCCTCGCGAAACACCTCGGGCACGGCGGCCCCGACGGCGACGATCACCGGCCCGGCAGGCGCTACGCGACGGCGTCGCACCTGACCGAACTGTTCCGCAGTTACGCCGCGCAGCGGCCGGCGATGCTGGTCGACTGGGCGGGAGGCCGGAACACCGACGGTGCGGGCGGCCCGCTCGACGACGACCTGCTCTGGCAAGCCGAATTGTGGCGACGGCTGCGCACGAGGATCGGCGGCCCCGCGCCCGCCGAGCGCCTCGACTCCGCCTGCGCCCGGCTGCGCGAGGAACCGGACCTCGTCGAACTCCCCGGCCGGCTGTCGCTGTTCGGTCCGACGCGCCTCGCGACCGATCAGATCGCCGTCCTCGCCGCGCTGGCCGTCCATCGTGATGTGCACCTGTGGATTCCGCATCCGAGCCCCGCACTGTGGTCGTCGTTGTCCACCGCGGACGGCGTCCTCGCGCGCGCCGACGACCACACCGCCCTGTCCGTCGCCCACCCGCTGCTGTCGAGCCTGGCGCGGGACGTGCGCGAACTCGAGTCGAGACTGACCCGCCTCGACGTCGACGACCGCTACCACGCGGGACCCCCGCCGCCCGACTCTCTGCTGGGGTGCCTGCAGGCCGATGTCCGGGACGACCGGGCGCCTGCGCTCGCCGAGTGCACCGCCGACGCGTCCGTGCAGGTCCACGCGTGCCACGGGCCGGCCCGCCAGGTGGAGGTCCTGCGCGAATGCCTCCTGCATCTCTTCGAGGACGATCCGACTCTCGAACCGCGCGACGTGCTCGTCATGTGCCCCGACGTCGAGTCGTACGCGCCGCTGATCCGAGCCGCGTTCGGGCAGGACGTGCTCGGGCACCCCGGCCACCGTCTGCGGGTCCGCCTCGCTGACCGGGCCCTGCACCAGACCAATCCGGTTCTCGCCGTGGTGTCCAGCCTCCTCGAACTCGCCGACGCGAGGGTGACGGCGAGCCAGATTCTGGACCTGTCGGCGGCCGCCCCGGTGCGCAGGCGGTTCCGGTTCGGGGACGACGACCTCGAACGGATCCGGGAATGGGTGTCCGCGACGGGTGCCCGCTGGGGTATCGGACCGCGACAGCGCGCGGCGTTCGGTCTCGGCGACTTCCCGCAGAACACGTTCGCCACCGCACTCGACCGCATCCTGCTCGGCGCCGCGGCCGACGAGTCCGCGGGCGAATGGCTCGCCTTGGCTCTTCCGCTCGACGACGTCGACAGCAACGACATCGACCTCACCGGGAGGCTGGCCGAGTTCGTCGACCGCCTCGACGTCGCGTTGCGCGGGCTCGCCGGGCCGCAGTCGGTCACGGACTGGTCGAGCGCGCTCACCCGGGCGCTGGACCTGCTCGTCGACGTCGGTGCCGCCGATACGTGGCAACTGGCGCAGGCCCGAAGGGAACTGGGGGCGGCGACGGAGCACGGCGGCGACACTGTCCTTCGACTGTCGGACGTGCGCGCCATGCTCGCCACCCGGCTCGCGGGACGTCCCACCCGGGCCAATTTCCGCACCGGGGAGCTGACGGTGTGCACGATGGTGCCGATGCGGTCGGTGCCGCACCGTGTCGTCGTCCTCCTGGGGCTCGACGACGAGGTGTTCCCGCGGGGCGTGAGTGTGGACGGCGACGACGTCCTGGCCCGTAATCCTCTTCTCGGCGAACGTGATCCGCGTAGCGAGGACCGGCAGTTGCTGCTCGACGCCGTCATGTCCGCCAGTGAGAAGCTGCTGCTGTTCTACACGGGTGCCGACCCCGTCACCGGCATGTCCCGGCCTCCTGCGATCCCGCTGTCCGAACTGCTCGACGCGGTCGCGGCCACCGTCGGGAGCGATGCCCTCCCCGGCGTCGTGACCCGGCATCCGTTGCAGCCGTTCGACGCCCGCAACTTCCGGCCCGAGCGCCCGTTCAGTTTCGACCGGGCGGCGCTGGCCGGTGCCCGCGCCGCGCAGCACCCGCCCGAACCGGAACCCGCGTTCCTGCCGGCGCCGCTGGTGCCGCCGACGCCGGATGAGGTCGTCGACCTCGCGGAACTCGTCGCGTTCCTGGTGCACCCGACGCAGGCGTTCCTGCGGCAACGGCTCGGGCTGCGGGTCCCCGACGTGGACGAGGACCTCGCCGACGCACTGGACGTGGCCCCCGATCCGCTCGCCCGCTGGGACCTCGGTCAGAGGATGCTCCTCGCGCGGCTGTCGGGCACCGAACCCGCCGACTTCCGCGCCGCCGAGTGGCGCCGGGGCACGTTGCCGCCGTTCAAGTTGGGGGAGTCGGTGCTCGGCGACATCGAGCACGCGGTCGAGTCGCTCGTCGCGGTCAGCGGGTCCGTGCACGTCGGGCGCGCGGAGACCGTCGACGTCGATGTCGATCTCGGCGACGGGCGGCGCCTCACCGGGACCGTGGGGGGTGTGCACGGATCGGTGATCGCGACCACCACGTATTCGAGGCTCGGACCGAAGCACCGCCTCACCGCGTGGGCCCAGTTGCTGGCGGTCGCGGCATCCGACCACGACGGCGACACCGAATGGACGGCCGTGACGACCGGCCGCGGCTCGTACAGCCGCCCGGCGTGGCGCTCCACCCTGACGGCGCCGGAGAACGCGCTGGAGGAACTGGTGCGACTGGTCGAACTGCGCGATCTCGGGTTGCACGCGCCGTTGCCGATCGCCACGGGCGCGTCGGCGGCCTACGCCGAGCGACGGCACGGCGGCAGCAGCATGGAGGATGCGATCGAGGCGGCCCGGAAGGAATGGAGCAGTGATTTCGGTGACGCACGCGACCGCCACATCACGTACGTGTACGGGTCCTCACCCGGCATCGACGTCCTCGGCGACGCGGTGACGATCGAGAATTACGCCCGGCAACTGTGGGCGCCGCTGCTCGCCGCCGAGACGGTGGCGCAGCCGTGACCGCCGCGCGGAGCTTCGACCTGCTCGGTCCGCTCCCGGAGGGCACGACGGTGCTCGAGGCGAGCGCCGGTACCGGCAAGACCTACGCGATCGTCGGGCTGGCCGCCCGCTTCGTCGCCGAGGGCGGTGTCGACCTGTCGCAGTTGCTGCTGGTGACGTTCAGTCGTGCGGCGACACAGGAATTGCGGGAACGCACCCGTGAGCGATTCGGTTCCGCCGCAGCCGCGTTGGCCGACCCCGCGGCGGCCCGGCTGAGCGCGGACCACGTGATCCGGCACCTCGCCGAGGCCGAAACCGACGTGGTGACGCTGCGTCGCAGGCGCCTGCTGCAGGCACTGTCGGACTTCGACGCCGCCACCATCGTCACCACCCACAGCTTCTGCCAGCGGATGCTCGACGGGCTCGGGATCGCGGGCGAACGCGACCCCGACACGGTGCTCGTCGAGGCCGCCGACGACCTCACGACGGAGGTGATCGCCGACCTGTACCTCCGGGCGTACAGTCGCGCCGACTCCGCGCCCTTCACCCCCGCGGAGGCCACTGCCGCCGCCCGCGCCGCCATCTTCGACCCGCAGGCCGTGCTCGCGCCGGAAGATGCGCGGGGCACCCCGGCCGGAGATCGGGTGGCGTTCGCCCAGGCGGTTCGCGCCGAGGTCGAGCGCCGCAAACGCGCGGTGGGGCTGCGGGACTTCGACGATCTGCCCATGCTCCTCCACCGCGTCCTCAGCGATCCCGAGCACGGTGAGGCGGCCTGCAGGCGGGTCCGCGAACGCTACAGCGTCGTGCTCGTCGACGAGTTCCAGGACACCGACCCCCTGCAATGGGACATCCTGCGCCGAACCTTCCACGGCAGCGGGACGCTGGTGCTCGTCGGCGACCCGAAGCAGGCGATCTACGCGTTCCGCGGCGCCGAGGTGCTCAGCTACCTGGACGCCGTGCGCTCCGCCGACCGGCACCAGGAACTGACCACCAACTGGCGCAGCGATCAGGAACTCCTCGACGGCCTCGAATACCTGCACGGCGGCGCCGCACTCGGGCATCCCGAGATCGTCGTGCACCGCGTCGACGGTGCGAGGCCGAAATCGCGCCTGACGGGCGCTGTTCCGCTGCGACTGCGGTACCTGCCGCGGACCGGCGCCGGGCCGATCAACAAGTCGGGATACCCCGCCGTGGGTCCGCTCCGGAAGAAGATCGCCGCAGACCTCGCCGCCGACATCGTGGCCCTCCTCGACGGCGGCGCGACTCTCGACGTCGGGGGAACTGCCCGACTCGTCGAGCCCGGCGACATCGCGGTCCTGGTGCGCACCAACGCCCAGATCACCCTGGTCCACGACGCCCTCGACCGGGCCGGGGTGCCGTCCGTGCTCGCCGGCGGGGCCAGCGTCTTCACCACTCCCGCTGCGCAGCACTGGCTCTGGATTCTGGCGGCGATCGAGCAGCCGCACCGCGCCGACCGGGTGCGGCTGGCCGCGCTCACCCCACTGCTCGGCCACACCGCGGAGGAACTCGACGCCCGCGGCGACGACATCGTCGCGGAGGTCGGCGGGCAGCTGAGGGAGCTCGGCTCGGTGTTCGCGCAGTCCGGTTTCGCGGCGCTGTTCGAACGACTGTCCGCGGTCGGCGCGCTGGAGGCGAGACTGCTCCGGGTGGCCGCGGGCGAGCGGTCGCTGACCGATCTGCGGCACGTGGCGCAGTTGCTCAACAGTGCGGCCGTCGAGCAGTCGCTCGGCCTGACGGCGGTCACCCGTTGGCTCACCGAACGCATGAAGGATCCGTCCTCGGGCGGGGTGGACCGCAGCCGGCGCCTCGACAGCGACGCTGCGGCGGTGCAGATCGCGACCGTCCACGCCAGCAAGGGCCTCGAATTCCCGCTCGTCTACCTGCCGTACGCCTGGGACGCCGCCAAGATCTCGAAACCGAGCAAACTGCTTCTGCACGACGACGACGGCCGACGCGTCCTCGACGTCGGTGGCCCGGGCAGCCCCGGCTACGCGGACCGCAGGAACCGGCACGACGCGGAAGAGGCGGGGGAGGAGTTGCGACTGCTGTACGTCGCGGTCACCCGCGCGATGTGCGGGCTCGTGATGTGGTGGGCGCCGGCGTTCACGACGGCCGGCGCGCCGCTGCACCGGATGATCCTGGGTCGGCAGCCCGGGCAGCGGGACGTCCCGCAGAAGGTCACCGTCCCCGAGGATCCCATTGTCGCCGAACGGTTGTCCGCCTGGGGCGCGGCCGCGCCGGAGACGGTGACCGTCGAGGCGGTGGGTTCCGAACCCATCCCGCGGGTCGGCTGGACACCGCAGCGTGAGCCCAGCGGCGACCTGGAGGCCGCGAGGTTCCGCCGGCTGCTGGACACGCGGTGGCGTCGCACGTCGTATTCGGCGCTGACGGCGTCCGCACACGACGCGCCCGCCGTCGGCAGCGAAGCGGAGGTCGAGGAGAAGACGGACGAGCCGGCCGAACCGCCACTGCTCGCGCCGGACGACGTCACCGCGGGATTGCCGTCGACGATGAACGAACTACCGGGCGGCGCGACATTCGGCACGCTCGTCCACGCCGTCTTCGAGATCGTCGATACGGCGGCACCCGATCTGGACGACGAAGTCCTGCGATGCTGCCGCGACGTGATCGCGTCGACCCTGTCGGACGTCGATCCGGCCCAGCTCGCCGCGGCACTGGTACCGGTGCTGCGCACTCCGCTCGGCGCGGGGGCACTCGCCGACCTGGCACCCGCAGACCTGCTGGCGGAACTCGACTTCGAACTGCCCCTCGCCGGCGGCGACACGCCGTCGCTCACCGTGATGCTCGACGGCGTCGGCAGACTGCTGCGCACCCACCTTCCCGACGACGACCCACTCCGGTCGTACGCCGACGCCGTGCAGACACTCGAACCGACCCCGCTGCGCGGGTACCTCACCGGCAGCATCGACGCGGTGCTGCGACTGCCGGGACCGCGGTACGTCGTGGTCGACTACAAGACCAACCGTCTCGCGCAGGGCGACCTGACCACCGCGCACTACACCCGCGAGAGGATGGCCGCCGAAATGCTGCGGGCGCACTATCCACTGCAGGCCCTGCTGTATTCCGTTGCGCTGCATCGCTACCTGCGCTGGCGGCAGCCGGACTACGATCCGGCGGTGCACCTCGGCGGTGTGCAGTACCTGTTCGTTCGCGGGATGGTCGGGCCCGGCACGCCACCGGGCTGCGGAGTCTTCGACTGGGCACCGCCCGCCGCACTGATCACCGAGCTGTCCGATCTGCTGTCCGGGTCGGCCTCCGCAGCGGAGACGGCGCGATGACCGAGGTGCAGGTGGCGCAGCGCGGCAAGGGCATGCTGCGGATCTTCAACGAGGCCGGGGTGCTGGCCGCCGCGGACGTGCACGTCGCGCTGCGGTTGTCGGCGCTCGGCGGCGAATCCTCGGAAGACGTCGTGCTGGCGACGGCGCTGGCGGTGCGGGCGGTGCGGTCCGGTTCGGTGTGCCTGGACCTGACGCGGTTCCGGGAAGTCACCGTCGACGAGGAATCCGAGGTCGATCTCGACGTCCTGCCCTGGCCGGACGACGACACCGTCGTCGCGGCTCTGCGCCGGAGCCCGCTGGTCACGGGTGGTCCCGCGGGACCGCTCCGACCGCTGCGGCTCGTCGACACGGCCGAGGGCGGGCTGCTCTACCTCGACCGGTACTTCCGGCAGGAAGCCACCATCCGGCGGATTCTCGACCAGCGCGCCGTCGGGTACCCCCTCGTCGACGAGCAGTCGCTGCGGGACGGGCTGGACAGTTTGTTCCGCGACCAGCACGACCGGACGGCACCGGCTCCGTCGCCGGATCGACAACGGATCGCGGCCGCGGTCGCGGCCACCCAGTGGACGTCGGTGGTGGTCGGCGGACCCGGAACGGGCAAGACCCACACCGTCGCCCGGGTGCTGGCGTTGCTGACCAGGCAGCCCGGACCCGGACGGCGTATCGCGCTCGCCGCGCCCACCGGGAAGGCCGCGGCGCGGTTGCAGGAATCGGTGCAGGAGCAGGCCGACGCACTCGGATTGCCGCGCGAACTGAAAGCGATGACGCTGCATCGTCTGCTGGGGTGGCAGCGTGGTGGCGGAAGCCGGTTCCGCTACAACGCGAACAATCACCTGCCGTACGACGTGATCGTGGTCGACGAGACGTCGATGGTGTCGCTGACGATGATGTGCCGGCTCCTCGAGGCCGTCCGCCCGGACACACAGTTGGTGCTCGTCGGGGACCCGGATCAGCTGACGTCCGTCGACGCGGGCGCGGTCCTCGCCGATCTCGTGGCCCGGCCGGTGTCGGGCACCGAGAATCCGGTGCTCGCCAGGATCGTCGGCGACGACCTCGACGCCACCGACGACCCGCTCGAGGCCGCGTTGAGTGCGGGCGAACGGGACAGGTTGCGGGGCGGCGTGGTCCGGCTCAGCCGAGGACGGCGTTTCGGCGGCGCCATTGCCCAGCTGGCCGTCGCGGTGCGGGAAGGCGAGCCGGACGCGGTCGTGGAGATCCTGTCGCGCGGTGTTCCCGAGGTGTCGTTCCACGGCCCCGAGGATCTGGGCGCACTGCAGGCGGACGTGGTGGCGACGGCCGCCGCGGTCACCCATTCCGCGGAATCCGGCGATGCCGCTGCTGCACTTCGACATTCGGAGGAGCACCGGCTGTTGTGCGCGCACCGCGAAGGTCCGTACGGTGTGCAGCGGTGGGCGCGGCAGGCCATGGAGTGGATCGGGCAGTCGACCGGGCAGCGACTGGACCCGGATCGCTGGTATCCGGGCCAGCCGCTGATGGTGACCGCCAATGATCACGAAACGAAGATCTACAACGGCGACACCGGGGTGATCGTGCGCCGCGACGACGACGAGCTGTTCGCCGCATTCGTGCGGGGCACCGAACCGCTCCTGTTGCATCCGACGCATCTGTCCGCGGTGCAGACGGTGTACGCGATGACGATTCACCGCAGCCAGGGTAGCCAGTACGACACGGTGACCGTGGTACTGCCCGGCGCGGCGTCGTCGCTGCTGACCCGCGAACTGCTGTACACCGCGATCACCCGTGCGCGAAAGCACGTGCGGATCATCGGGACCGAGGATGCGGTGCGGGCGGGAGTGCAACGCCGGGTGCTGCGAGCGAGTGGTCTGCGGAGGGCGATTCCGTAGCCCGGCCCCGCACGGACGAGATCACGACGGCGAGCGTCGCCGACAGGAACACGACCTGCAGGAGGGTGCGGGGGATCAGCAGTCCCGCGGCACCGGCGAGTTCGAGCAGACCGGTCAGCGTCACCAGCAGGCCCGGGTTCGGCAGAGACGGCGGAACCATGGCGACGCGCGATCAACGGTTCCATGTCGGTCTCCTGAGTCGATCACTGTTCGTGGGTGTGACCGCTGCGCAACAGCCGGTCGCGGGCGGCGCTGAACTTCCGCGCGACGGGCACGCGGGTGGTCGCCCGGGCCAGGCCCATCGCCGGTGTGCCGACGTAGATCGACTCGGCGCGGTCCACCGGATAGGTCTCGTGCCAGACGCCGACGGCGCCCGGTGCCTTGCGGGCCCGGCGGTTGAACGCGGCCCAGGCCGGGCGGTGCTTCGCCTGACTGTCACTGGCGTAGGCGTACAACTTGTCGACGGAGTTCCAGTACTGAATCACCGTCGGGCCGCGCCCCTCGAACGTCAGGCGGTAACCCAGCAGACCCGAATCGGGGTCCTCCGAGAGTTCGCGCAGCATTCTCGGCATCGCGACGAGAGTGGGCAACCACAGGTCGGGCCGCCACGGCCGGTTGATGGTCATCCCGATCAGGAAGACCACCAGTTCGCCGTCGTAGTGGTGCGTCGAACGGGCGGGTTCGATCGTCGTCATCTGACGCCTCCCAAGGTTGGATATCGGAACTATCTAATAATGGATAGTGACAGTATCCAATGTCAAGGGTGCGGGCATACGAAAACCCGGACCGCGCAGAGTGCGACCCGGGTGGATGGTGCGGAGTCGATTACGGCAACGGGACCTGCGGTGTCACCGGCACGACCGAGGCGAGCGCGCGCTCGTGGGCGTCGGTCGACCATTCGGGCTCGGTGGTGATGTTCAGGTCCCCGACGATCGTGCCGAAGATGTCGATGTCCGTGCTGTACAGGATCACCGCGTTGCGCTGCGAGTCCGTGGAGTTCGTGCCGGTGATGTTCGCGTCACTCAGGTCGGCGTGCGACAGATCCGCGGCGGCGAAGTTGGTGCCGGTGAGGTTCGCCCGCTTCATGTTCGCGCCCGCCAGGTCGGCGAAGCTCAGGTTCAGGCCCGCCAGGTTCGCGGAACTCAGATCGGCTCCCGGGCAGGTCGTGCGGTCCTCGGGGCTCGGATTCGCCACGATCCTGCAGCCGTTGATCTCGGTGAGCACATCCGCCCCGGCCGTGCCGGCGCCCGCAGAAAGTGCGGCACCCCCGGCCAGCGCGACCGCGCCCAGTGCCCTGAAATATGTCCTGCCCATGCCGGACCGCCCCCTCGCGTAGAACCTCAACCGTCATCGCCGAACTTAGTGCCGACCGCCCGGCGGCGCACGGGGAACGGCGACACCGGCGGGGTCGAAGCGCAGACGCACCCCTTCTCGGTAGCCGCACCCGTTCTGGGGCTCGAAAAGGGGTGCGTCTGCGCAGAAGGGGTGCGTCAGTGGGTGGAGCGGTCGGTGGTCGGCTACTCGCAGGCGATGCCGTCGTTGTCG
>NZ_JBHUSF010000320.1:0-10431 GCF_042673295.1 Rhodococcus sp. NPDC057014 | reverse complement strand
GTCTGGGGCTGTACCCACCCCGGAGGGCTTCTGTTCTCCAGGCCCGACTCGAGATGTCCTCGGTCGACCGGTGGCCTGCTCGCGGTGTCAGCGGTTGCTACGGGCGATGAGTTCCTCGGAGACCTGCTCGAGTGTCTTTCCGCTGGTTTCCGGCAGGTATTTGCGGACGAAGACCATGCAGGCGATACCGAAGAGACCGTAGAGCCAGAACATTCCGGTGGCGGTGATCGAGTTGAGCAGGGTCAACACCGTTCCGGCGACGACGAAGTTCATGATCCAGTGGGTGAGGCTGCCCAGTGCCATGCCCTTGCTGCGCAGTCGTGAGGGCCAGATTTCGGCGATCACCAACCAGAACAGGGCGAGACTGACCGAGAACGTACCGATGTAGGCGAGCAGACCGCAGATCAAGATCACGGTACGAATCGGGTTGCCCTCCGGGACGAGGAACGCACCGCCGATGGCGAACAGGCTGGCCGTGACCCCGAGCGTTCCCCAGACCAGGAACGGGCGGCGCCCGATCCGGTCGACCAGGACCAGGGCCAGCGCGGTGGTGATGACCATGACGATGCCGACGCCGACAGTGGCGAGGATCGCGGCCGAGTCCGCGAGGCCGGCGTAGGAGAGGATGCTCGGCGCGTAGTAGATGACGGCGTTGATGCCGACGACCTGGCTGAAGAACGGAAGACCGATCCCGAGAATCATCGCCGGCCGAATCGCGGGCGCAAGGAACTCACGCCACTTCACGTCACCGTGAGACTGTGCCTCGGAATGGATGGCGGTCAGTTCCTCGTCGGCCTCCGTCTCGGTCCCGCAGGTGCGCGAGAGCACCGCTTCCGCATCCGATTCGCGGCCTTCGCCGACGAGCCACCGCGGGCTCTCCGGAAGGAAGAGCATGCCGACGAAGAGCGCGACCGCGGGCAGGGCAGCGGACCCGAGCATCAAGCGCCAGTTGCCCGATTCGGACAGGTTGTAGCTGACGATGTACGAGCACAGGATCCCGACGGTGATCATGAGTTCCTGCGTCAATACCAGGATGCCGCGCACACGCGCCGGTGCGAGTTCGGCGATGTAGACCGGCACCACGGTGGATGCGGCACCGACAGCGACACCGAGGATGACACGCGCCGCGACCAGTTCGATCACCCCGGTGGCCACGGCGGCCACGGTGGCTCCCGCGGCGAAGAGCGCGGCCATCACCAGCACCGTCTTCCTCCGGCCCAGACGATCCGCCGCCGGCCCGCCGGCGTAGGCGCCGAAGGCGGCGCCGACGAGAAGGGAGCTGACGATGAGCTGCTGCGCGCCCTCCGACAGTGACAGGTCGTCCCGCAGGGATAGCAGCGCCCCCGAGATGATGCCGGTGTCGAAGCCGAACAGGAACCCGCCCAGCGCGGACACGCAGGCGGCCACGATGACCAACGGGCGAATCTTGCTCGGCGTCGGCCGCAACTCTCCGTGCAGGTCCTCTGAAGCTGTCGCTGTCATATATTTCTTCCCTTGCGTTAGTGCCGTGGTCACTGGATGCGCGCCGTATGAACCATTCGGGGCGATCGGAGCCAGGTCGTGGTGTGAGACCGGACGGCAATTTCTGTACCGCTGATCAAGCCCCCGACGAGGCGACGCCCTCTTCTCGAGCGGCTGGGTGAGACAATCCTGCGATCTGTGGCCGCAGTGCGGATGCCGTGGTCGAGCACACCCCGGCGGGCTGATGTGAGTTGGACAACCAGCCGCGCCGCACGCCAGCTAACCTAAAACACCTCGCAATGTCAATCGATTGCAAAGATGTTGCATCCGCTCGCCGCGGATACGGCTGTACACCACACGGGCCAACCTGGCCGCTGGCAACGAAACCCGAGGAGTCGCCGGGTCTGCGCCTGTCTCCTGATGCCGACCCGGCGACCGCAACGTGGCGTTTCGGGTTCAGGCGCCGGCAGGCTCCGCGGCGGCGAGGGGCACGCGCGAACTGGTCGAGCCGCGGATGATCAGCTCGGGCTGGAGCTGGACCGTTGACGGTGGCTCGGCCTCCCCGCTGAGCAGCCCCAGAACAAGTGCGGCGGTGCGGCGACCGAGCGCGTGGCTGGGCAAACGGACCGTGGACAGCGCGGGCTCGAGGTGCTCGGTGAGCGGTGCATCGTTGTATCCCACGATCGATACATCTCGCGGGCAGGAGAGCCCCACGTCGGCGAGTGCTTCGAGGGCGCCGACCGCCATCGAGTCGTTGTGCGCGAAGATCGCGGTGGGACGGTTGCGTGTGCGAGCCAGTAGTTGCTCGGCCAGACGCTTCCCTTCCGCGGTGGTGGGTTCGTCGGCGACCACGTCGATCGAGACGTCTTCGCACCCGCGCTCGGCGACAATCTGCTGAAATCCCTCGGCACGGCCCGAGAACGAGGACACATCCAAGGGGCCCCGCAGCTGGGCGAGCTGGCGATGCCCGCAGTCGACCAGGTGACTGGTGGCCAGACGGGCGCCCAGGACGTCGTCGTGCGTGACGATGTGATGGCCCGCCCCGTTGACCCTGCGCACGCCGAGAACGACCGGGACGAGCTTCTCGAGTTCGGTGACGAACGGCTCATCACCGAGATGAGCTGCGCTGATCACGATCGCATCGACCCGCAGGGCCAGCAGTTGCTCGCACGTACTCTGCAAGACATCGGAGTTCTCGTGCGTCTCGGCCACCACGGTCATGAAGCCGCGCGGGCCGAGTTCCTGCTCGATTCCCCGCAGGATCGGCGGCAGGAACGGGTTGCCGACGTCGCCAACCACGACACCGATCAACCCGCTCGACCCTTTCCGCAGGCCCCGCGCCATCGCGTTGACCTTGTACCCCAGCTCCGTGGCGGCAGTCAGCACACGCTGCTTGGTTACCTCGTTGACCAGGTGCGATCGGGCAGGGTCCAACGCCCTCGACGCTGTACCCACGTGAACGTTGGCCGCCCGCGCAACGTCCTTGAGCGTTGCCTCTGCCATGTGACCCCCTTCAGGTTCGGATTGGTCTCTGGCGGCGCCGTGCCGCCGACCAGGTCGGAGCCAGACTCGGCCTGGTTGACACGCCCGGCGATGCGTGTCACTCTACCGACTTGCAATGGTTTGCATAAGTGTTTCACGCCACATAGAGTGAATCACATCCCACTCTTCGCCTCGCTGTGAGCAGGCGCTTCTCTACCGTAAGGGGTTTCCCGTGAAAGCTCTCGTCTTCTCCGCACCGGGCGCCGCCAGCGTCGCCGACATCGACACCCCCACGATCGGCCCGGACGAGGTTCTCGTCCGCATGAAGGCCGTCGGCATCTGCCACTCCGACTACGGCCTGCTCGAGGGTGAATACATCCTCCCGTTCTCCTACCCGGTCATCCCCGGACACGAGTGGACCGGCGAGGTCGCCGAGGTCGGCTCCGCGGTCAAGGGCTTCAAGCCCGGTGATCGCGTGGTCGGCGAGTGCGCGGTCACCGACGACGAACACTTCGGTTTCACCATCGACGGTGCGATCGCCGAGTACTTCAAGGCCTCCGCCACCTGGCTGCACAAGGTTCCCGACAGCCTCAACGACACGATGGGCGCCCTGGTCGAACCCTTCACCATCGCGTACGCGGCGACCGCCAACATGGATGCCAGCGACACCGTGGTGATCATGGGCGCCGGCCCGATCGGCCTCTGCGCCGTGGCCTCGGCCGCCGCCAAGGGGGCCCGCGTCATCGTGTCCGAGCCGGACCCCGCCCGTCAGGCGCTCGCGAGCAAGCTCGGCGCCGAGGTCGCGGTGAACCCGCTCGAGGTCGACATCGCCGAGAGCATCGCCGAGCTGACCAAGGGCCGCGGCGCCGACATCGTCATCGAGGCGTCGGGTAACGCCCGCGCGATGGCGTCGACGTTCGACCTGGCCACGTTCGGCGGGCGAATCGTCAACGTCGGCATCAACGTCGGCGCCCGCGCCGAGGCCCCGCTCGGCCGGATCGTCGAGAAGGCGCTCAAGGTCCAGGGCAATGTCGGTTCGTTCGGCATCTGGCCGGCTGCACTGCGGTTCCTCGACCGCACGGGCATCGACCTGTCGGTGATCGTCTCGCAGCAGTTCACCCTCGAGCAGTCGCTGGAGGCGTTCCAGGCGGCCGAGCGCCGCGACGAGAACATCAAGATCCACATCACGAACGCATGAGCACCGACGGACAGAGCGGGGCGGGCGCGACTCCCGAACTGATCGCGACCTGCTGGACCAGCGCCGGCGACATCGCCCCGCTGCAGGCCCCGGAATTGAGCCCGTTCGCCATCGAAGACCGCGTCGCCGCGGTCGCCCGCACCGGATGGGCGGGGATCGGACTGTCCCAGGACGACCTGGCGCAGATCCGTTCCGGCATCGGTTTCCCGGCCCTGCGTCAGCTCATCGCCGATGCGGGGTTGCGGTACACCGAGGTCGAACTGCTCAATCACTGGTGGATCCCGAAGGGCGAGCCCAGCGATTCATACGCGATTCGGGAGCTGTTGTTCGAGGCTGCCGAGCAGCTCGGTGCGACCCACCTCAAGATCGCCACCGCGTTCGGCGATCCGGTGGAATCGATCGACGAGCTGGTCGCACCACTGTGGCAGCTCGCCGAGCAAGCCGCTGAGCGGGGCATTCGGTTGGCGCTCGAACCGTTGCCCTTCTCGATGATCTCGTCGATTCCGATGGGCGCCGACCTGGTGCGCGCGGTCAACCATCCGGCCTGCGGCCTGATCGTCGACACCTGGCACGTCTTCCGCGCCGGAACCTCGCTCGACGAACTGCGCGAGGCGCTCGATTCGAAGATTGTGTTCGCCGTGGAGATCGACGATGCCGACGAGCACGTCGAAGGCACCCTCTTCGAGGACACCATCAACACCCGGCGTCTCTGCGGCACGGGCACTTTCGATCTCGCCGGCTTCATCGCCACCATGGAGGACATCGGATACTCCGGCCCGTACGGGGTGGAGATCATCTCCCGGGAGCACCGGGCGCTGCCGCTCGACGACGCACTCGAACAGGCCCACCGCACCGCGGTTGACTGCTTCGCCGTCGCAGCGCGGCGATAGTGCGGCCACTACGAGCCTGAAGCGGAAAACCACTACGCCCCGACCCGTTTCAGGCTCGTAGTCGCATCCTGATCGCGTTCGAAACACTTATCACCTCGACCTTGACATACCTGTGAGCCACGCCATACGCTGGACAGCAATCGATTGCAAACAGCAAACGATTGCACTGCACCTGGCCGGCTTCTCACCAGCCCTCTCCCCGGAAGTAATCGGATCGGATAGAACATGACTGAACAGCGCCCCTTCGCCGACGTCCCCACCCAGCTCTTCATCGGGGGACAATGGCGTGACGCGAGCGATGCGAGCACGTTCGACGTCCTCGACCCCGCCACCGGCGAAACCCTGGCCACCGTGGCCAGCGCCTCCGAGGACGACGCCCGCGCCGCCGTCGACGCCGCCACCGACGCCGGAGCCGACTGGGCGGCCACCGCCCCCCGCGTGCGCGCCGAGATCCTCCAACGCGCCTACGAGCTGATGACCTCGCGCAGCGACGAGATCGCCGAGCTGATCGTCCGCGAGAACGGCAAGGCCTGGGCCGATGCCGCCGGTGAGGTCAAGTACGCCGCCGAGTTCTTCCGGTGGTACGCCGAAGAGGCGGTGCGGGTCTCGGGACACCTGCAGACCTCACCGCAGGGCGACAAGCGGATCCTGACCCTGCAGCAGCCGATCGGCACATCGGTCCTGGTGACACCGTGGAACTTCCCCGCCGCCATGGCCACCCGCAAGATCGCGCCCGCGCTCGCCGCAGGCTGCCCGGTGGTCCTCAAGCCGGCCTCGGACACTCCGCTGACCGCGCTGGCGGTCGCGCACCTTCTGGCCGAGGCGGGCGTGCCCGCAGGCGTGGTCAATGTCGTCCCCGCCCGGCGGTCGGGCATCGTGGTCAAGGCGATGCTGTCCCACCCCGCGACCCGCAAGCTCTCGTTCACCGGATCGACGGAGGTCGGCCGTGCGCTGCTGCGTGATGCTGCCGATCAAATCCTCAGTGTCTCCATGGAACTCGGTGGCAATGCCCCGTTCCTGATCTTCGACGACGCCGACGTCGATGCCGCCGTGGAGGCTGCCACGGTGGCCAAGATGCGCAACGGTGGCCAGTCCTGCATTGCTGCGAACCGGTTCTACGTCCAGTCGGGCATCTATGACGAGTTCGCCGCCCGATTCGCCAAGGCGCTGGCCGACATGCCGATGGGCCGCGGGCTCGATCGATCGATGGAGGTCGGCGCCATGATCAACACCGCAGCGGTCGACGACGTGACGAAACTGGTCGCCGAGAGCGTCGAAGCGGGAGCCACCGTGGCCACAGGAGGCGAACCGTCCGCCGGCGCCGGGGCCTTCTTCCCGCCGACGGTCGTCACCGGCATCGAGCGGGGAAATCCCATCCTCGATCACGAAATCTTCGGTCCCGTCGCCCCGCTGGTGGCCTTCGACACCGAAGAGGAGGCACTCGAGTTGGCCAATGCGACGCAGCTCGGGCTCGCGTCCTACGTCTTCACCGCCGACCTCGCACGAGCACTGCGGGTATCCGAAGCTCTCGAAGCGGGCATGGTCGGCGTCAATCGTGGATTCATCTCCGACCCCGCGGCGCCCTTCGGCGGCGTCAAGCACAGCGGCCTCGGCCGTGAAGGCGGAAGCGAGGGGATCCACGAATTCATGGAAACCAAATACATCGCAGTGGAATGGTGAGGTAAGAGAACATGCGCGCAGCTGTGTTCCATGGACGTGGAGACGTCCGAGTCGAAGAAGTGCCCGAGGTCAAACTGGCCGCCGACGAACTGTTGCTGAAGGTTGCCGTGGTCGGCATCTGTGGCACGGACGCCCACGAGTACGCGTCGGGGCCACACATGTTCCCCATCAACGAACCCCACCCGGTCTCCGGGCATGTCGGACCGATGATTCCCGGCCACGAGCTGGCGGGCGTCGTCGTCGACAAGGGCGAAGCGGTGCAGGGATTCCCCGAGGGATCACTGGTGGTCTCCGGCGCCGGGATTTCGTGCGGTGAGTGCCACTGGTGCAAGCGGTCGATGACCAACCTGTGCGCGCAGTACTCCACCCTCGGATTGCACCAGAACGGTGCTCTCGCCCAGTACGTCGCCGTTCCGGCCAGCACCTGTGTCGACGCCACCTCGCTGGGGATCAGCGCCGACACCGCGGCCCTCGGCCAGCCGATGTCGATCGCGGTGCACGCGATGCGGCGCGGCCGCCTCGCCGAGGACGAGGTCGCGGTCATCCTCGGTGCGGGCGGCATCGGTGCGTTCCTCACCTACGCGGCGGCTCAGCACTGCAAGACCGTCGTGGTCTCCGATCTCGACGAGGAACGACTCGACATCGCCTCGAAGCTCGGCGCCACGCACGTGGTGAAGGTCGGCGGCGACCGCAGCGTCGCGGATGTCCTCGACGAGCACGGTCTCATTCCGTCCGTGATCTACGAAGTCTCCGGCAGCGCACCCGGTTTCGCCGAAGCGCTCTCGCTCGCGCCGCGCGGTACCCGGGTGGTCATGGTGGGACTGCAGAACGGTGACGCACAGATCGACGCCCGTGGCCTGTCGCTGCGGGAGGTCGAGCTGATCGGAACCAACGCACACGTTGCGTCCAAGGACCTGCCCGAGGCGTTGCGGCTGCTCGCCTCCCGGCCGGGAGGCTGGACCGACATCGCGCCGCTGGCGCTCTCGCTCGACGACCTGGTCGAGGAAGGGCTGCGGCCGCTCGCCGAACGCCGCAGTACCCGCATCAAGACCCTGATCGATCCATGGACGACCGCTACCAGGAAGACGACGAACTGATGACCGAGACACCCACCGTGGCCTTCCTCGGCCTCGGCCGCATGGGCCTGCCGATGGCCGCCAACGTCGCCGACGCCGGATTCCCGGTCGTCGTGTACAACCGCACCCGCAGCGTCGCCGAGGAATTCGCGCAGCGCGACGGGGTCACCGCCAGCGTCGCGGACAGCCCTCGTGCCGCCGCCGAAGCCGCCGACGTCGTCGTCACCATGCTCGCCGACGAGCCCGCCCTGCGCGCCGTCTACGAGGGCGACAACGGTCTGATCGCAGGCTGGTCTGACGGCAAGATCGCCCTGGACATGGGTACGACCGGACCGGCCGGGACCGCCTGGTTGGCCGATGTGATCGGTCGGGCCGGGGGGGACGTCGTCGACGCCCCTGTCTCCGGCAGCACCAACGCCGCCCAGACCCGCACGCTGACGCTGATGGCGGGCGGCTCCGATCAGGCCCTCAAGACAGTTCGGCCTGTTCTCGAGGCAATGGGCAGCAACATCTACCACCTCGGAGCCACCGGCACCGGCTCGGCCATGAAACTCGCCGTCAACAACGTGATCTACGCACTCGGCCAGGCGGTCTCCGAGTCCTTGATCCTTGCCGAGCGTGCCGGTATCGAACGCGAACTGGCGTACGACGTGTTCTGCAACAGCGCCATCGCGGCACCGATGGTCAAGTACCGCCAGCGCAACTATGTCGAGCCCGATGATTCGCCGGTCACCTTCGCGCTGCGTCTGGCGGCCAAGGACCTGCGGCTGATCACCGGTCTCGCCGCCGAGGTCGGTGCCCCGATGCCGCAGGCGGCGCTGAACCTGCAGGAAACCGACGAGGCGATCGCGGCCGGGTTCGGCGAGGAGGACATGGCAGCCGTCGCCGTCTACCTGCGGAACGCAGCGGCAGCCAACGGGCAGCAGGAGGCACGCGCATGACCGGCGAATTCGAGGGCCTCGGCGGAATTGTCACCGGTGCCGGCAGCGGGATCGGTAAGGCGACCGCCCTGCACCTGGCGTCCCTCGGCGCCAATGTTCTCGCCGTCGACATCAGCCAGAGCGCGGTGGACGAACTCGCCGCCGGGGCGGCCTCGCTGGCGGGCACGATCACCCCGATGCAGGCCGACGTCACCGACCCCGAGCAGGTCCGCACCTATGCGGAGAAGGCCGATGCCCTCTATGAGCGGCTGTGGTTCTTCCACAACAATGCCGGGGTGGAAGGGGTCCATCAGTCGATCATCGACACCGATCCCGCCGAATGGCGAGCGGTGATGGACGTGAACCTGCATTCGTTCTTCTACGGCCTCAAGTACGTGCTGCCGGGTCTGGTGCGGCGCGGCGGCGGCTCCGTCGTGCTGACCGGATCGCTGCTGTCGCACAAGGCGGCACCCAACCGGGCCGATTACACCGTCAGCAAGCACGCCGTGCTCGGTCTGACGCGCTCGGCGGCGTCCGAGGTGGCCAAGGACAAGGTGCGGGTGAACTGCGTCTGCCCCGGCCCGATCGAAACCCCGCTGATGGCCCGATCCGAGCAGCTGACCAACCACGACGATCCCGGAGAAGAGCGCCGCCGATTCGAACAGGGCACCCCCTTGGGGCGGTACGGCACCCCGGAGGAGATCGCCCGGTCGATCGCCTTCCTGCTCTCCCCCGAGGTCCCCTACCTCACCGGTGCCTCCCTATCGGTCGACGGCGGACTTCAGGCGATCTGAAAACGAAGGCGGAACACCACCCTCTCCCGCCCGGAACTGAGTAAGGAATACTCATGACTGAATTCAGAAGTGTTGCAGGTAAGACGGCGATCGTGACCGGTTCCTCGCGGGGCATCGGCGAAGGCATCGCGGACACCCTCGCCGCGGAAGGCGTACATGTCGTCCTCGCCGACATCCGCCCCGAGGTCAAGGAGACCGCCGCAAAGCTGGCCGCCGCGCACCCCGATGTCCAGGTACACGGGCAGATCGTCGATGTCTCGGACGAGTCGGCTGTCGAACAGCTCGTCGGCTTCGCGGTCGCGACCTTCGGGCGGCTGGACATCATGGCCAACAATGCGGGCATCCACGTCACCCCGGCCAACGTCTGGGACACCGACATGGCCGATGTGGACCGAGTGATGGCCGTGAACTTCAAGGGCATCTTCCATGGTTGCAAGCACGCGGCACGGCAGATGATCAAGCAGAAGTCCGGGTCGATCGTCAACACCGGATCGTTCTTCGGCAAGGTCGGCCACCCCGGATCCGCCGCCTACGGAGCGACCAAGAACGCCGTTCACACGCTGACCATGTCCCTGTCGCAGGAGATCGCGCCCTACGGCGTGAACGTCAACGCCCTGTGTCCAGGACTGGCGGCCACCGAAATGCACTGGGCCTTCGTTGAAGCCGATGCGAAAGAGCGTGGGATCACCTTCGAGGAGATGAAGGAGATCGAACTCAAGGAAATCCCCCTCGGTCGCTACGGCTACGGTTCGGACCTGGCCGGCGCGATCATGTGGCTCGCGTCGAAGTCCGGGTCGTATGTCACCGGACAGAGCATCAACATCAATGGTGGCCTCGACTTCAGCTGACACCCCACCGGTACGCCGGTGACAAGCTGTCGCCGTTGGCGGGTGCCTCCCCAGCGGCGACGTGGCGCTCCCCTCCGTGAGG
>NZ_JBHUSF010000319.1:0-10467 GCF_042673295.1 Rhodococcus sp. NPDC057014 | reverse complement strand
CATGGAAAGCTTGCTCGATCTCGACCGGAATCCTCCCGCGGGAGGACACTACGTGACCCGCCCCGATCGCCCACTCACGAATCTCCCTGGACGTCTTCTTCGGCGGAGCTGTACTCACGGCCGCCTGCTTGACCGGCGTCTTCGCCGCGACTGTCTTTTTCACGACGCCCTTCTTCGCCGGAGTCGTTTTCGCCTGAACCTTTTTCGCCTGAACCTTTTTCACCTGAGCTTCGTGGAAGGCACGCTCGACCTCGGCCGAGATCCGGCCACGGGAAGACACCGCCAAGCCCATTCCGATCGCCCATTCGCGAATCTCCCTGGTTGCCCTCTTCGTCGAACCTTCAGAACCCCTCGGTGATACCGCCATGCTGTCTCCTTCTTCGCCAGGCAATCGTCGAACGCACACAGTAGCGGCAGGCGGCTTCCTCCGGTAATCACGAAGCTCACCCGAGCTGGCACTTCAACGTCCCCAGCCCAATCTGTATTCAGGGCGCCGAGCTGGGCGTGCGCGTGGCGGTCCCAGCCCTTCCACCGAATGAGGTTCCGCAAAGCCACTGCGGCGCAGTCTCTCCCGATATCGGATAGCAGTAATTTCGACCCGAGGTCGCAGGTCCCGCACACCCCCGTGCGGAGAGGACGTACAGCGCTCGCACGGCGTCCCGGTGTTTCCGCTTCGCGCGGAACAGAGTTTCCACCGGGTCAGCCGGAGGGCTCGCGATCGATGACCACGAGCGAGCACAGGTCGCCGGTATCTTCTTGCCGACGAACGTTTCTGCATTGCAGGCGCTCGGCCCCGTACCCCCCCACATCACAAACCGGTGTTATGTCGACACACCAGGTCACAGCACCATCACACCCCGAAAAACCGATACGTAAACCCCTAGCCTGGAAGGCATGGGAGAACCGACATCGGCGCAGAATGTCCACCCCTGAGTCATTCACAACGGATGGAGTGATCTCATGACCGACCTCGACCAACCGACAGCCGAGGCGCGCAGGCAGCTGCACCTCATCAACGCCGCCGCGGCGCCCTGGGCCGTGATCGTATGAGTACCCCCGCTGATCTCGATGAGCGGGTAACCGGGGTCCGGGATGCGCTGCATGCCCTGCGTCGAACCCTCCTCGACCTGGAGCGCACCTACGCAGACCTCGATGCGACCGCGCTCGACGTGGACGAACTCGGCGACCCGACCACCGCGCCGGAGGTGTTGGAGAGCGCCGTCGACGCCCTCCGCGCCGCTCAGGACACGCTCGGAACGGCCGACGCCGACCTCGACGTGGCGAAGCGGCACACCGCACGGTTGAAGGAACGCGAATGACCGCAGCCGCCGTCGGCGGTGCCGAACTCCGAACGAGGTCCGGAAAGGACAATTCCGTCGGCATCGGCAGGCCGCGCTAGGGAACCGCAAAAGTTCCGAATCCTGGAGCGATGGCCAGCTGGAACTGGTGGAGATCGGCGAACGCGTCCGCAGACGCGGCGACGATGCCGCTGCCGGTGACCACCGCCACCGGGATATATCGGCACCAATCCTCGGGGGCGGTGGGCCGACTGAAATCTGTGGGCGTCACGCCGCGGAGCACGGCGGTACCGGCGGCGGCAGTGGACAGGTTTCGCCAGTGCACCGCCACATCGAGACAGTCGGGCGTGACAATCGCACCCGACTGCCGCGCCGTGAAGGTCACTATGCCCGGCACGTCCGTCGTCGCCGACGGCGTTACCGCCACCACCGGTGGCACAGTGCACATCAACAAACTGAAGCATCCCGAAACAAACGTCGCGGGGGCCGCAAACGCCACAGGCACTACCGGGGGATCCGCCGCCGCGACAGCCGACGATCCGAGCGAGAAAGCACAGCCGGCCACGATTCCAGCGGTCGATGCAACACACCGCCTGCGAGTTGTCCTCCAACGCATCGGTGACCCTCCCGCTTGGGATCTGGCCCGGATCGTGCCGGGCTGCCAGAATACCCGCCCCAGCTCACCGTGTGGTCACGACTGATCTGGATCGCAACCGCCGCGCTACCGGCGATATCACGTCACCACGGCCGACAGAATGCGCGGAATCTTGCCTGCGATGCTCGGGTGTTCCGGAATGGCAGACTGGAGGATAATCCCACTAGGAGGATCGTCCACCCCGCGACGGTGCCCCCGCAATGACGTCGACCCCGGCCCAGGGCCTCAGGACCGCCCGAGTGCGCCGGGGTCGGCCCGCACAGGACGAGTGTGGTAACAAGTCGGGGCCCGTCGCCGAAGTACCAGGTGACAGACCCGAACAGCGGGCGCTGGACTCGAAAGGGCGAGCAGGCAGATGAACGGACTGCCGAGCACGCTGCCGGAAGGCACCGGAAGGTCGTGATCCTCCGCCTCGTGGTCGGTATGTCAGTGAAGGAAACGGCCCCGGCCGTGGGGTAGTTCCACGGGGGTGTCCGCACGGCTCGACACCGAGCCATGGCGGGTGACGAGGGCAGGTGAGAGGTGTGGCCAGGGACATCGAGCGCAACGGCAATCCCGATGCCGATCTCCCGGAAGACGACGCTCCGGTGGACGTCGCGGCTGTGCGCCGCGACGACGCGCTCATCGACGCGATCGCCGGTGGCGAATCCGTCGCGACGGATTCGCCGGAACAGGACCAGCTCGCGCTTCTGCTGACCAATTGGCGCGCCGACATCGTGTCGACTCCGATGCCGACGGGGCCGCTGCTGGACGACGTGATCGCGGCGATCGACGGCTCGGACGCCCGTTCCGCACGCAGTGCCGCCCGCGGCAAGCTCCGGCTGTTACGGCCCATCGCAGGTGCCGCCGCCGCGATCGCGGTCGTCATGGGCGGTGTCACCATTCTTTCGTACGACGCCGCACCCGGCGATCCGCTGTGGAGCGTCAAGTCGGTCGTGTTCAGCCAGCAGGCCGACTCGACCGTCGCGCAGATCGACACCACGTCGCAGCTGCAGGAGGCCGAACGGCTGATCGCCACGGGCGACACGGAGTCGGCGAGGAACCTGCTCGAGGCCGCCGCCGACCGTTCCGGCGAGGTACGCGACGCCGACACCCGCAACGAACTCGAGGTGTGGCGGGCGAAGCTGGCCGCGGAACTGGAGAAGATCGCTCCCACCACACCCCCGGTGACGACAACGCCCGGTACCACCACCCCCGCGCCGACGCAGACCACCCCACTGCCTGCCACCGTGCAGGGGACACCCGGAACCACGACGGTGCCGGGAGTCGGGCAGTTGCCGGGAACCCTTCCCACGGACCTGCTGCCTCCCGGACTGCCGCCCACTTCGGTGACGCCGCTACCCACCTTGCCGCCGCAGCTTCCGCTTCCGCTTCCGCCCGAGACGTTGCCGTCCACCAGCCCTGAACCCCCCATCACGGTGGTCCCGCCGCCGGAGCCGCCCCTGCCTGTGCCGTCGGACAACCCGACCACACAACCACCCATTCAGCAGCCGCCGCCGGAGCCTTCGACGGCGCCGCTGCCGCCGCCTGCGCCACCCGACAACCCGACCACGCAACCACCCCCGCCTGCGCCGTCCGACAACCCGACCACACAACCACCCATTCAGCAGCCGCCGCCGGAGCCTTCGACGGCGCCGCTGCCGTCGGAGCCATTCCCGACCAGCTGAGGAAACGCCTGCGCTCCGCATTGACCATTCGATCCGCGCACGACGCACGGAGCACCCCAAAACTACTGTGCACCACAGCTTCCATTGCGCGTGAACACCAAGCAGTCCCGTTCGCCCCCATGCAACACCCGGAGGATCTCAGTGCTCATGTCCTCCGAAACGAGCCGCGTCGCATACCGGCCCGGCACCGATCACCGGGGAAAGGACCTTGTCCCCTATCCGCGCCACCGCATGAGCCCGAACACTGACAGGGACCGGGATCACGGTGACGGGCAGGGGTTGCCCTGCGCCTTGGCCATCGTGCGTCCCACGACAGTGCGACCGAGAGAATCCTGATGACACGCCTACACGGTTCGCCCGACAGCGCACCGCACCATGCAATTCCCACGCACCGAGCGCTCAGTACGCCGGAGATCTTGCAGCGGATCCAGATGATGTACGCCGATCGAGACGAGAACGGCCCGGCCGGCACCGACGAAAACCCGTCCCCGCTCTGACGTACCGATGCGACGAGTAATGTCCGGCAGCGGCGCCTGATGTTCGCCGGCCGGCGGTGCCGTTCCTGCCGGCGCAAGCCCCGTGCTCCGCCTGAGCACCGGATCGTGTAACCGTTCGACTCCGAAAGCGACCCACCCAGCAGTGTCTGATCATTCGCACCACCACACCCATGTCCACGGGAACTGGCAGGACCGCGCCTCCTGCCGCGGCACCGACCCCGACGTGTTCTTCTCCTCTGACGGTGAACGTCGCCGAGTCCGCGCCCAGCGCGAGCACACCGCCAAACAAATCTGCCAGGAGTGCCCCGTGCTCACCGACTGCCGCACCCACGCCCTCACCGCCGCCGAAACTCACGGCATCTGGGGCGGCCTGTCCGAAAACGAACGCGCCCGCCACACCCGACGTACCCGCCTCGCGGCCCGAACCCCGGGAGCCCGTCGCTCCACGGCGCCCTCGGTGAATCCGACGAGCCGGACACGTCCCTCGAACAGCTGACCGCCGGCAGGAAAGTCCCGGCCACCCGCGTCGCTCGACTCCGACCCGGTCAGATTTCTGACCGAACGGTCAGTAAATTCGGGCTCCGAAACTCACTGTTTACACGAGGGCACCTCCGATGTAACGTACGTCACTAAGCTTTTTATTCAACACCCGTAGAACCAAAGGATCGCGACATGCCCACCCTTTCCCCTGCGCGTATCGACCACCCGCTGTCGCTGCCGACCGTCGACGAGATCGCCTCCCTCCGCGAGATCCTCGAGGCCGCCGACGCGCTGACCGAGCAGACGAGATTCGTCTACGTCGGCCTCGAGGAACCGGACAAGTCGACGCTGTACCCAGCCGAGACCAACGAGACCGATCGCCGATTCCGCGTTCTGCTGCACGACATCTCGTCGCCGAACGCCGTGGACGTCGTGGTGTCCGTGACCCAGCGGTCGGTCATCAGCTCGGTCACCCTCGACGCCACCCGGGACGGTCAGATGCCGGTCCTGGACGAGGAATTCGAACTCGTCGAGCAGGTACTGTCCGCCGACGAACGCTGGCTCGCCGCACTCGCCGCCCGCGGACTCGACGTCGCCGACGTCCGGGTCGCTCCCCTCTCGGCCGGCGTCTTCGACTACCCCGGCGAGACCGGCAAGCGGATCCTCCGCGGGCTCGCGTTCCGTCAGGACCACCCGAAGGACCACGCCTGGGCCCACCCGATCGACGGGCTCGTCGGCTTCGTCGACGTCATGAACCGGACCGTCACCGACGTTCTCGACCTCGGCGCCGTCCCGATCCCCGAGGAGTCGGGCAACTTCGACGACGTCGCCGTCACCGGCCCGCTGCGCACCACCCAGAAGCCCATCGAGATCACCCAGCCCGAGGGCCCCAGCTTCGTCGTCGACGGCAACCGCGTCGACTGGGAGAAGTGGTCGTTCCGCGTCGGCTTCGACGCCCGCGAGGGACTCGTCCTCCATCAGCTCGGATTCGCCGACGGCGACCGGGTACGCCCGATCATCCACCGCGCGTCCATCGCCGAGATGGTCGTTCCCTACGGCGACCCCTCACCGGTCCGGTCGTGGCAGAACTACTTCGACACGGGCGAGTACATGGTGGGCCGCTACGCGAACGCCCTCGAACTCGGTTGCGACTGCGTCGGCGACATCACGTACTTCGACGCCGTCATCGCCGACGAGTTCGGTGCCCCCAAGACGCTGAAGAACGCAGTGTGCATGCACGAGGAAGACTTCGGTGTGCTGTGGAAGCACACCGACCTGTGGGCCGGCTCCGCCGAGACCCGCCGCCAACGCCGCCTGGTTATCTCCTTCTTCACCACGATCGGCAACTACGACTACGGCTTCTTCTGGTACCTCTACCTCGACGGCACCATCGAGTTCGAGGTCAAGGCCACCGGCGTCGTGTTCACGTCGGGTCACCCGGGCGGCGACTACCCGTACGCCTCGGAGATCGCGCCCGGCCTCGGCGCCCCGTACCACCAGCACCTGTTCAGCGCCCGCCTCGACGTGATGATCGACGGCGACCGCAACTCCGTCGAGGAAGTGCAGACCAAGCGGGTGAAGATGGGCCCCGGGAACGTGCACGGCAACGCGTTCACCCTCGAGCGCACGCCGCTGACGAAGGAATCCGAGGCACAGCGCCTCGCGGACAACAGCGTCGGACGGGTGTGGCACATCAGCAACCCGAACAAGCTGAACCGTCTCGGCAAGCCTGTGGCATACGCACTGCACCCGGAGGGGCAGCCGATCCTGCTGGCCGACGACGACTCCTCGATCGCGGCGCGGGCGACGTTCGCCACCAAGCACCTGTGGGTCACCCGGTTCGACGAAAAGGAACGGTACGCGGCAGGCGATTTCGTGAACCAGCACGCCGGCGGCGCAGGACTGCCCAGCTTCGTGGCCGGCGACCGCGATCTGGAGAACGAGGACCTCGTCGTGTGGCACACGTTCGGTCTCACCCACTTCCCGCGCCCGGAGGACTGGCCGATCATGCCCGTCGACTACACCGGATTCACGTTGAAGCCCAACGGCTTCTTCGACCGCAACCCCTCTCTCGACGTGCCCCGCACGACGTCGAAGCACTGCTCGACCGGAGGCAGCAGCAGCTGCCACTCGGACGGAGGCACTGATGTCTGACACCACCACGGGTTCCGGACCCGGCAAGCTACGCGGATCCATCGGCGTCGTCGGGATCGTCTTCCTCGTCATCGCCGCCGCCGCTCCCCTCACGGCGATCGGCGGCGCCCTGCCCGTCATGATCGCGATCGGCAACGGCGCGGGCGCTCCGACGGCCTATCTCATCGCCGCGCTGGTCCTGCTCGTGTTCAGCGTCGGATACGCGGCCATGAGCAGCCACATGGTCGACACCGGCGCGTTCTACGCCTACGTCGCGAAGGGTCTCGGCGAATCCTGCGGGCTCGGGGCCGCCGGTCTCGCGTTGCTGACGTACACCGCCATCCAGGCCGCCGTGTACGGCCTGGCCGCCGCGACCATTCAGGGCCTCGTCGTCCAGTACGGCGGACCCGACCTGCCGTGGTGGATGTGGGCGCTGGTCCTCATCGCGCTCGTGGCCGTGCTCGGGTACCGCAGCATCGATCTGGGCGCCAAGGTACTCGGGGTTCTCCTCGTCCTCGAGATCGGCATCATCCTCGCGCTGTCGTTCGGCGTCCTGGTGCGGGGCGGGGCCGCGGGCATCGACTTCGCGTCGTTCACCCCGACGTCGTTCTTCAGCGGATCACCCGGTGTCGCTTTGATGTTCGCGATCGCGTCGTTCATCGGCTTCGAGGCGACCGCGATCTACGGCGAGGAGGCCCGCAACCCCCGGCGCACGATCCCCATCGCTACGTACGCCGCCGTCATCGTCATCGGACTGGTGTATGCGCTCGCCAGCTGGGCCGTCGTGCTCGCGTTCGGCAGCGACACCGTGTCCGACGCGGCCGCCGCCGACCCTGCCGGGCTGACGTTCGCCGCCGCCGCGCAGTTCCTGGGCGGACCCGCCGCCGACGTCATGGCGATCATGCTCGTCACCAGCCTGTTCGCCGCGCTGCTGGCGTTCCACAACGCCATCTCCCGGTACGTGTTCGCCCTGGCCCGCAAGGGCGCGGCGCCGCGCGCACTGGCCCGCACCCACTCCGAGCACGGTTCCCCGCACGTCGGCTCTGTCGTCCAGACGATCTCCGCGACGGTGGTCGTCGGGGTGTTCGCACTCGCCGGCGCAGACCCGGTGCTGCAACTGTTCACCTGGATGGCGGGTCTGGCCACGGTGAGCATTCTGGTGCTGATGGTGCTCACCAGTGTCGCGATCATCGCGTTCTTCGCCCGCACCCGGCTGGACACCCGACTCTGGCACACCCGCATCGCACCGGTATTGGGCTGTGTGGGTCTGGTGGCCGTCACCGGATTGGTGCTCGACAACTTCACCACGCTGATCGGCGGGTCGGAACTGCTCGCGGACATCCTGCTGGCGGTGATCGCCCTGTTCTTCGTCGCCGGACTGGTCGTCGCCCGCGTCACCCGGCAGAGCCGGGCGGATGTCGCGGACACCCGCGAACTCACGCCCACGATCTGAGTCCGACGATGTTCGAGATCCCTGCCGTGCACGCGGCGATGGTCGTCGGAGCGGTCGGGGCCCTCGTCCCGATGTGGCGCGCGCACGGAACCGACTGCCGGGTCCGGATCGCGCACGGTGCGATGGCCGTGTCCATGGTCGCGATGCTGATCCCCGGGGTGCCGGCGGGGATTCACTTTCTCGAGGGTGCCGTCCTCATCGGGCTCGCCGTGTTCGTCACCGGTGAGACCATGCACCGCCGGACCGCGGTTCCCTGCGCGGTCGATCTCACTGCGATGGGGGTGTTACTCCTCCTGGCCCCGACGTCCGCTCCCGCCCCGGCGGGAGCGGCGCCGGCGCCCTCCGGCCACCATCACGGGGGCGCAGGAATCTCGACAGGCTGGCTTCCCCTCGCCGTGCTCGTGTGCTGGGCACTGCTGACCCTGTATCTCTTCCGCTCCACCCCGCGCCGCGAACGCCGTTCCGGCGTCAAGACCGCGGCGGCGGGTTCCGCACTGATGATCCTGGGCATGGCTCCGATGGCCGTCTGACCGCCCTCCCACCGACAGCACCCTGGAGGAACCGATGAGTTACGCCGATGCCGTCTACACCCGCGGCAAGGTCTTCACCGTCGACGAGGACTTCACCATCGCCACCGCCCTCGCGGTCCGCGACGGACTCGTCCACGCGGTGGGCACCGACGCGGAGATCGAAACCCTGATCGGACCGGACACCGTGGTCACGGATCTCGGTGGGAAGACGATCCTCCCGGGGATCAACGATTCGCACCTGCACGCCATCGCCTACGGACTCGACACGCCGCCGCTCTCGCTCGACGTGTCGTTCCCGGCCGTCCGGTCGATCTCCGATGTCCGCGAACGCGTGCGGGAGGCCGCCTCGGCCGCCGAGGACGGCGCCTGGATCATCGGAACGGGCTGGGACGACGGCTATCTCGACGAATGCCTCGCCGAGGACGGGCGGACGCCGACCCGCTGGGACCTCGACGAGGTGTCCCCGAACAATCCCGTGTTCCTGCAGGATTTTTCCCGTCACACGTCGTGGGTGAACAGCGCGGCACTCGCCCTCGCCGGGGTGGACGAGACCACCCCGTTGCCGCCCGGCAGCCTCATGCCCATTGGCGAGGACGGCCTGCTGACCGGCATCGTCATGGAGGGGGCGCAGGCCCTCGTGCAGAGGGTGCTGCCCGCCCTCACCCGGGAGCGCCGGGAGGAAGCACTCCGCTCGGCGATCTCGATCCTGCAGAGCGAAGGAATCACCAGCTTCACCGACCCCGCGATCGGCCCCGGCGGCGAAGCCCTCGCCGGCGGCGCGATGGGTGCGGAGGGCCTGTCGGTGTACGCCGACCTCGCCCGCCGCGGAGAACTGGGCGCCCGCGTCAACCTTCTCCTCCTGCCCACCGGAATGTCCGGTTCCGCCGAGGATTTCGGGAAGAACCTCGCCGGCATCGACGTCCCGGATACGGTGGACCCACGAATGTTCCGGGTCCTCGGGGTGAAGGTGTTCGCCGACGGCATCCCGCCGAGCAAGACCGCGTGGATGCACGAGGAGTACGTCGGCGGCGGCTGCGGCTCCCTGTGCGTCGGCGGCGACACCGACGAACGGCAGGTGTACGAGGTGACCGAGATGGTCCGCATCGGCCACGAGGCCGGCTACCAGATCGGTGTGCACGTCACCGGCGACCGCGCCATCGACACCGTCGCCGAGGCGATCATCGCCGCACAGAACGCGCACCCCCGCGACGATGCCCGGCACTACCTGATCCACGGCGACTTCATCAGTGAAGCCACCCTGCAGCGACTGGCCGACAACGATATCGGCGTCAATATGAACCCGACGATCAAGTGGACGATCGCCGACCTCGAGGTGGGGGTGGTCGGGACGGAACGCGCCGCCTACGAGTGGCCGTATCGCAGCGCCGTCGAATCCGGGGTGCACCTGATGAGCAGTTCCGATGCGCCGGTCACACCACCCGACTGGCGCCAGGGCATCTCGACGATGATCCTGCGGGAAAGCAAGGCCAGTGGCGCGGTGAGCGGACCCGACCAGACCATCGGGCTCGCCGACGCCGTGCGGACCTACACGATCAACGCGGCCTGGCAGGACTTCGCCGAAGACTGGAAGGGGTCACTCGAGGCCGGCAAGGTGGCCGACCTGTGCATCCTCGACGGCGACCTCGAGACAGCGGACCCGCACGACATACCCGCGATGCAGGTCGTCACGACCGTGCTGGGTGGGAAGGTCGTGTTCGAGCGCGTCACGGAGAGTGTCGCGTAGGCCCCGGAAT